>NZ_CFAHBC010000012.1:0-75014 GCF_983179755.1 Brotaphodocola sp.
TCAAAATATCTGCTTTCTGTTGATGTCATGGTAGGAAAGGAAAATCCAATTCCGGAAAAAATCGTATGCGTAAGAAATAAAGCGAATCCCATTTTAGGTATGGGAAGTCTTAGTTACTGAGTATTTTGCAGAAGCGACACAAGGCGAGAAAGATTCTGCAAACCCGTGTGAAGCGCCGGTGTTTAGATCGCGTATTTTGCGATCTTATGCACCGTTGCGCTGAACCCGGAGTGAGAACGAGTTTGCAGAACTTTACTCGCCGGTGGAGCATATTCCCATTTTGCGCCCTTTCATTTGATTTTTGTTGAAAGCGCTTACAAAATGACCTTTATTTTCAGTACTTTGTTCCATTGAATATTAGTTACGGAATCGCTTATAATGGAAAATACAGGCAGGAGCGCGGGGGCGTACTGCCACAAAAGACAAGTATGGAGGATGAATGTAGTGGATATTCGCTATTCTGCAAACCAGAGAGATTTCAAACGTTATACAACAGAAGAAACGAGAAAAGAATTTCTGATCGAAAATTTATATGTGCCGAACGAGGTTGTTGCTGTGTATTCTCATGTAGATCGTATGGTAACCCTTGGATGCATGCCAACGACGGAGACCGTTTCCATCGACAAGGGCATCGACATCTGGAAGAACTTCGGTACCCAGTATTTCCTTGAGCGCCGTGAGATCGGTATTTTCAACATTGGCGGAGCTGGAAGCATTACCGCAGATGGCGAGACTTTCAAGATGGGATACAAGGATTGCCTGTACATCACAAAGGGAACGAAAGAGGTATTCTTCGCAAGTGAAGATCCGGAGCATCCGGCTAAGTTCTATATGGTAAGTGCGCCGGCACACAAGGCATGCAAGACGACCTTTATTCCGATCGAGAAGGCTGCAAAGAGACCGATCGGTGCAATGGAGACTTCCAACAAGCGTGTGATCAACCAGTTCATCCATCCGGACGTTCTGGAGACCTGCCAGCTGTCTATGGGTATGACCGTTCTTGAGCCGGGCAGTGTATGGAACACGATGCCGGCACATACTCACGAGAGAAGAATGGAGATCTACATGTACTTCGAGATTCCGGAGAACAATGTAGTCTTTCATATGATGGGTGAGGGTCAGGAAACCCGTCACATCGTTATGCAGAATGAGCAGGCAGTCATCAGCCCGTCCTGGAGCATCCATTCCGGAGCAGGTACAAGCAATTACACCTTTATCTGGGCAATGGGCGGAGAGAACCAGGCATTTGATGATATGGATACAATCCCGACCACAGAGCTGAGATAAAATCGGTTCTGGGAGAGACGAGAGAATTAATTAGAAATTTAATAGGAGGAGAGAGACATGATTTTAGATAACGCAAAGAATATTGATTTTTACCGCACTCTGGGTATCGAGGGACGCTATGCAAAGGCAATCGACTTTTTGAAGAGTCACGATCTGGCAACCCTTGAGGATGGAAAGTATGAGATCGACGGAAAGAACGTTTATGCAAATGTAATGAGCTATACCACCCTTCCGTGGGAGGAGGCAAAGTACGAAGCTCATCAGAACTACTCTGATATCCAGTATGTGATCTCTGGTGAGGAAGTGATGACCTACGCACCGGCAGAGGAGTTAAATCCGGCTGGACCGTACAATGCAGAGAAGGATGTTGTGAAGTTTGACAACGCCAATCCGGGTCTCAAGGTAACCTGCAAGGCAGGCGACTTCATGATCTTCTTCCCGTGGGATGGACATAAGCCGAAGGCAGCAGCAGGCGAGCCGTCTATGGTAAAGAAGATTGTTGTAAAGATCTGCGAGAAATAAAGATAATGTAAAGATTTGATAAGTGTAACAAATGATTTAAAGTGAGAGGTCGACGCTGTGAGACCTCTCATTTTTATTGTTTTGCGAATTGCGGGCGTATCAAAATCCGGTTTTGTTTGTGTAAAGCATGAACAGTAACGCTTTTGTTCCTTTTTTTGAGCGGTATTTCTTTGAAAAAACGGTTGTGATTCGCGACGGAATATGCGATAATGTACTGGACTTGACAGAAAGAGGGAAGAAAGCATGTATTCATTTGACAGCCGGGTTCGTTACAGCGAGGTGGATCAGAATCAGGAGCTGACGACGACTGGGATTATCAATTATCTTCAGGACTGTTCAACGTTTCAGTCAGAGGATCTGCATTTAGGCATTGATTATCTGACGGCGCATCATAGAGCGTGGTGGCTTTCCTTTTGGCAGATTGTCATTGAACGCTATCCGAGACTGGGAGAGCCGATTACGATCAGCACATGGCCGTATGATTTCAAGGGAATCTTCGGATACCGAAATTTCACGATTCGGGATAAAAACGGAGAGTATCTTGTGAAGGCAAATTCCCACTGGTTCTTTTTTGATACCGAGAAGGGAACTCCGACGAGAGTACAGGAGGGGGACATCCGGGGCTATGGAGTTGGCAGTGAGGAAAAGCTGGATATGGAGTATGCGCCGAGACGGATCAAAATTCCGGAGGAGTATCAGGAAGCTGAGCCAGTTGTGGTTGCGCGTCACCATATCGATACGAATCATCACGTTAATAACGCGCAGTATGTGGAGATTGCGAGAGAACTGCTTTCGGAAGAGATTCAGATTCGGGAGATTCGGGTGGAGTACCAGAAGTCGGCTGTGCTTGGGGATGTGATTTATCCGAGAATCAGCAAGGATGGAGAGACAACCACGATTGCACTCTGCAACCGGGAGGGCGCACCATATGCCGTTGTTTGGTTTCGATGTATCTCCAGGTAGAAATTTTCTGAACTGAAAATCCCGTATGGTAGTTATGGTACAGTTATAGCAGTGGATTTTGTCGATTCCCCACAGATGGGTAAAGAATCAGCGTTGACAATAAATAAGGAATAGCAAGAGGGTCGTATGGACGACCAGAAAGCGAGAATGCAATGATTGAACTTGGAAAGATACAGACACTTACTGTTTTGCGAGAGAAGGCATTTGGTGTGTATTTAGGACATCAGCAGGACGCAGAGCATGCGGTTCTGCTTCCACGCAAACAGGTTCCGGAGGGAACAAAGACAGGAGATGAACTGTCTGTGTTTGTGTACAAGGATTCGGAGGACCGTATGATTGCCACGACAGGAACCCCGAAACTTCAGGTGGGCGAGACTGCCGTGCTTGAGGTGAAGGATGTCGCAAAGATTGGTGCATTTCTGGATATGGGACTGGAGAAGGATCTTCTTCTTCCGTTCAAGGAGCAGAATCACCGCGTGGTAAAGGGAGAGAAATGTCTGGTGGCGCTCTACATCGACAAGAGTGGACGTCTGGCAGGAACGATGAACGTGTATCCCTACATGCGTGCAGACTCCGAGTACAAGAAGGATGACCGCGTGACTGGAATTGTTTACGAGATCAACGAGAATCTCGGAGCTTTTGTTGCAGTCGAGAACCGCTATTACGGTCTGATCCCGAAGCGGGAGCTGTACGGAGACTTCCATCTCGGAGATACCGTCGAGGCGCGCGTGGTCAAAGTCCGTGAGGACGGCAAACTGGATTTGAGTCCGAGACAGAAAGCCTATGTGCAGATGGATGAGGACGCAAAGCAGGTTTTGAAGGCGATTGATGAGTTTGACGGTGTGCTTCCGTTCAACGACAAGGCACGACCAGAGACAATTCTGCGCGAGATGAAGATGAGCAAGAATGCATTTAAGCGCGCAGTCGGACGCCTGTTAAAAGAGGGAAAGATCCGAATTACAGAAAAAACGATTGAAAGAATTTAACTGCGAGAGAGTAGATGGCAGTTAGAAAAGAATTTAATAGGAGGACGTTTTGGACACGATAGACTACTATAATAAGTATGCATCCAAGATTTTTGAAGATACGGTGGACCGGGATACGGAGGAATTGAGAGAAGAATTTTTGAGCCATTTACAGCCGGGAGATACGATTCTGGATTTGGGCTGTGGCTCAGGAAGAGATAGTCTCGCATTTTACGATCTGGGATATGATGTGACGCCGTTAGATGCATCGGAGGAAATGTGCAAACTTGCAGAGATTCACACAGGACTGGAAGTGTTGCAGATTTCTTATGAAGATATGGAGTTTAATGAGGCTTTTGATGGAGTTTGGGGTTGTGGAGCGCTGATCCATGAGCCGGAGGACGAGCTTGAAGGGATTCTTGACAAGCTCGCTGACGGACTCTGTCAGAAGGGTGTCCTGTTCCTCTCTTTCCTGGAGGGGGATTTTGAGGGAATCCGAAGCGGACGTTATTTCTGTGAGTATACGGAGGAGCAGTTGGAGCGAATTCTGCGTGAGACGGGCAGATTTGAGATCATTCGTCTGTGGCGCACAGAGGAAGAGGAACATGACGGCGGAGAACGTTGGCTGAATCTGCTTGCAAGAAAGATCTCATAAGATCTCATAAGATTCCGTAAGAACTCGAGATGTTTTGAGAAATGTTATCGAAGTTTTTGAAAGAGAAAGAAATAGCCAAAAAATCAGCCGGATTCTCCGAGAATCTGTCTGAATTTTGCTAGTTTGTGTAGATTTAAGACAGGAAATTGTACAAGGAAAGGTGTACGAACTTAGGCAAGATTCACAAGGTTTTCGTGCTGGGGCAGGTGTGAGAGCGGTTTTGAAGCAAAATTTATCGAATTCTTACAGGAAAATCAGGCGGAGTTCCGCCTGATTTTGTTATTTTCAGCACTTTTTAAATTAGTTAAGCAATTCTGACAAAAAGCAGAAAAGCAATTTGGGTATTCGGCACATGGCAGAACCTGGAGATCTATTGTATGATAGGATCATCAACCAAGGAGCTGTAAAACAGCCGGTTTGCCCGTGCTGATATGGATAAAATGGGGAGATCCGAAGCACACAGGCAGAAATAGCAGGAGGACAATATAATGGCAAGTTTATCACTGAGACATGTAACCAAAGCATATCCGAATGGATTTGTTGCAGTAAAAGATTTTAACCTGGAAATCGCAGACAAGGAGTTCATCATCTTCGTAGGACCGTCTGGATGCGGTAAGTCTACCACCCTTCGTATGATCGCTGGTCTGGAAGATATTTCTTCCGGTGAGCTGTACATCGACGGCAAGCTCGTAAATGATGTAGAGCCGAAGGACCGTGATATCGCAATGGTATTCCAGAACTACGCTCTGTATCCGCATATGACTGTATACGATAACATGGCATTTGGTCTGAAGCTGAGAAAGACTCCGAAGGATCAGATTGATAAACTGGTTCAGGAAGCAGCAAGAATCCTGGATCTGTCCCATCTGCTTGATCGTAAGCCGAAGGCTCTGTCCGGTGGTCAGAGACAGCGAGTTGCAATGGGTCGTGCAATCGTTCGTAACCCGAAAGTATTCCTGATGGATGAGCCGTTATCCAACCTGGATGCAAAGCTGAGAGGTCAGATGCGTATTGAGATCTCCAAACTGCATCAGAGACTGCAGGCAACCATCATCTATGTAACTCATGACCAGACCGAGGCTATGACACTGGGAACCAGAATCGTTGTTATGAAGGATGGCGTGGTTCAGCAGGTAGATTCTCCGCAGAACCTGTACGACAAGCCGTGCAACAAGTTCGTTGCTGGATTCATCGGCGCTCCGCAGATGAACCTGATCGATGCTGTTGTTGGTAAGGCTGGTTCTGATGTAACCCTGACCTTCGACAACCACACGATCACCGTACCGGCTGAGAAAGGCAAAGTTCTGGATCAGAAGGGATATGTTGGCAAGACCGTTACCCTTGGTATTCGTCCGGAGGATCTGCATGATGACGAGGCATTCCTTGCATCCTCTCCGAAGAGCGTGATCGAGGCTACGATCCGTGTATATGAGCTTCTCGGTGCTGAGGTATATCTGTACTTCGATATCAACGATGCAAACTGCACCGCTCGTGTAAAACCGAACACCACCGCAAGACCGGGTGATGTGATCAAACTGGCGTTAGATCTTGAGAAGATTCACGTATTCGACAAAGAGACCGAGCAGGTAATCGTTAACTAGGAATCATCCGAAAGATCAACCGGAAGTTCTAGGATTGGCTAAAAGAAATTGACTAGAAGAAATTAGTTAAAAGAAATTAGCGGAGGGTATTTGGCTGACTGGTCAGATTTGGAGAACAAAGGTTATGGATAAAGATTTCTGAATCTTTTATAAAAAGAGCAGGCAAGTGTGATACTTGCTTGCTTTTTTTATTATTTTGCATTAAGATATAGGCTAAGGAAAGTTTCTTTTTGTCGAGATTTTTGCCGGAATTTAAGGGCAAAGGACAGACAAAACGGACTCAGGGCTTCAAAAATGTTTCTGCTTGCGGGCAGATCTGTTGCTGACTTTTTTTGCATACGGACACAGGGGCAGGGACGACAAAATATAGAATAAGGAGCGTGTGTTATGATTTCAAATCAGATTCTTCAGAACACGATTGACGGATTAAAGGGTATTACCAGAATTGATCTCTGCATCTGCGATACAGAGGGAAAAGTGCTGGCTTCCACATTCCCGGATGCGGAGGAGTATGAGAGCTCCATTCTCTCCTTTGTGGATTCCCCGGCAGACAGCCAGGTGGTACAGGGATATCAGTTTTTCAAGGTGTTTGACGAGCATCAGCTCGAGTACATCCTTCTCGCACGTGGCGGAAGTGATGACGTATATATGGTAGGAAAGCTGGCAGCATTCCAGATCCAGAACCTCCTCGTCGCATACAAGGAGCGCTTCGACAAAGACAACTTCATCAAGAACCTTCTTCTTGATAACCTCCTGCTCGTTGATATTTACAACCGTGCAAAGAAACTCCACATCGAGACGAATGTGAAGAGAGTGGTATTCCTGATCGAGACCAAGCACGAGAAGGATGTCAATGCGCTTGAGACCGTTCGCAGTCTCTTTGCGGCTAAGACGAAGGACTTCATCACGGCTGTTGATGAGAAGAACATCATTCTTGTGAAGGAAGTCAAGGCAGGCGAGAACTACGACGATCTCGAGAAGACCGCAAACATGATCCTCGACATGCTCAACACCGAGGCAATGACGAAGGTTCACGTCGCTTTCGGTACGATTGTCGGAGACATCAAGGAAGTATCTCGTTCCTACAAAGAGGCAAAGATGGCACTCGATGTCGGCAAGATCTTTTACAGCAGTAAGAATGTTGTCGCTTACAACCGCCTCGGAATCGGCCGTCTGATCTATCAGCTTCCGCTTCCGCTGTGCCGGATGTTCATTAAGGAGATCTTTGAGGGCAAGTCCCCGGATGAGTTCGATGAGGAGACCCTGACCACGATCAACAAGTTCTTTGAGAACAGCCTGAATGTTTCTGAGACCTCCAGACAGCTTTACATTCACAGAAATACTCTGGTATATCGTCTGGACAAACTTCAGAAAAGCACTGGTCTTGATCTGCGCGTGTTCGAGGACGCAATCACGTTCAAGATTGCTCTGATGGTTGTGAAGTATATGAAATATATGGAGAGCCTGGATTATTAATTATGATAGAGATTCAGAATGTGTGCAAGACCTATGAAAACGGAACGAGAGCTCTGCGAAACGTCAATATCGAGATCGAGGATGGCGAGTTCGTCTTCATCATGGGACGAAGTGGATCGGGAAAGACGACGCTGTTCAAACTTCTGATGAAGGAGGCAGAGCTGACTTCCGGAAAGATTCTTGTAAACGATATGGATCTGCAAAAAATGCCGAGGCGTTATGTTCCGAAGTACCGGAGAAAGCTGGGAGTTGTCTTTCAGGACTTCCGCCTTCTCCGGGATCGAAATGTCTTTGAGAATGTGGCATTTGCACAGCGGGTTGTCGGAGCATCGACGAGAAGCATCCGACAGTCTGTTCCGGAGATGCTCAAGCTCGTGGGACTTTCTTCCAAATACAAGTCTCTGCCTCAGCAACTCTCGGGAGGAGAACAGCAGAGAGTCGCGATTGCACGCGCGCTGATCAACCGCCCGGAAGTCCTGCTTGCGGATGAGCCGACCGGAAATCTCGACCATGAGAACGCGATTGAGATTATGAAACTGCTTGAACAGATCAACCGACTTGGAACGACCGTTGTGGTGATCACGCACAGTCAGGAGATTGTCTCTAAGATGGGAAAGCGCGTCATCAAACTCGAAAAAGGTCAGGTTGTCAGCGACAGCAGAGCAGAGGAGCAGGCAGATTCATGAGAATTAGTACATTTTTTTATTGTCTGAAACAGGGTGTAAAGAATATATGCAGGAACATCTGGTTTTCGCTTGCATCTGTGGCGACGATTTCTGCATGTATTTTTTTATTTTGCCTGTTTTTTTCCATTGTGGCAAATGTTCAGTACATGGTGCACAATGTGGAGAGCACGGTGGGAATCACGGTGCTGTTTGATGAGAGTTTGACGGAGGATCAGATCAAGGGGATCGGGACAGAGATCGCGTCGCGCCCGGAGATCCGGTCGATGAAGTTTGTGTCGGCACAGGAGGCTTGGGATTCCTTTAAAAAGCAGTATTTTGAGGGAATGGAGGAGCTTGCCGATGGATTTGAGCAGGATAACCCGCTTGCAGGTTCTTCGTCGTATGAGATTTATTTAAACGATCTGTCCGAACAGCCTCAGGTTGTGGAATATCTTCAGGGGATCGAGGGCGTTCGCCAGGTGAACTACTCGAACACGGCGGCAGCAGGACTGACGAGTGTCAACAAGATGGTCGGACTTTTGTCTCTGGTGATCATCGGGGTTCTTCTTGCTGTTTCCGTCTTCCTGATCAACAACACGATCTCGGTTGCAGCGGCATTTCGAAAGCAGGAGAGCCAGATCATGCGCCTGATCGGAGCGACAAATTTTATGATTCGCGCGCCGTTTATTGTTGAGGGTGTGCTGATCGGCATGGCGGGAGCGGTGATTCCGCTTGTCGCAATGTTTTTCCTGTATACAAAGTCCGTAGTCTATCTGATGGATCGTTTTCGGATTCTCTCAAATATGTTTTATTTTATTCCGGTGAAGGAAATCTATCCGATCATGATTGTTGTGGCACTTGTGCTCGGAGTCGGAATCGGATTTTTTGGAAGTTTCTTTACGATTCGCAAGTATCTGCGGGTGTAGAGATTTCACCATTTGAATTTTGTATTTAAGTTGGGGTAGTTTACAGGTAGTAATGATTGGAAATATAAAGGCGGTATGCAGATATGCAGATGAAGGGAAAGATCATGGGGACGGTGCTTGCAGTTACGCTTGCTCTGTCTGGTATTCAGCCCGCCTATGCGACAAAACAGGAAGTCCGGGTGGAAAAAGAGAAGGCTTCCGTGATGCAGGAGGAAAAGAAAAAGCTGGAGGACTCTCTGAAAAAATTGGAGGGTCTGAAAAATGACACCGCCGCCTACGTCAAGGAGCTTGATGGTCAGATGGAGACACTGAGCCGGGAGCTTGATTCGATCAATACCCGGATCAACGAGAAGGAGACGGAGATCACAGAGATCGGAGAGGATCTTGAGGTGGCAAAGCAGACGGAAGAAAACCAGTACGGCGACATGAAGATGCGCATCAAATATATGTATGAGCATGGACAGACGAGATTTCTGGATATGCTCTTGCAGTCCGAGGATATGGGACAGTTTTTGAACCGTGCAGAGTACATTCGCGAGATCTCGGATTATGACCGGACAAAACTTCGGGAGTATGCAGAAAATAAGCAGAAGATTGCTGACCATGAGGCGAAACTTGAGTCGGATCACGCGGAGCTTGTCACGCTGAGAGAGCAGAATGAGGCAAAGCAGGAGTCGGTGCAGACGCTTTTGGCGACGAAGAATGAGGAGCTGAACAATTATCAGGGTCAGATCCAGACAGCTCAGGGCCAGATCAGCCAGTATGAGCAGGACATTAAGGCGCAGGAGAAGAAGATCGAACAGATCGAGGCAGAGATCAGGCGCAAGGAGGAAGAGGCGAGAAAGGCTGCCGAGGAGTCAAGACGCGTAGCAGAAGCCAAGCGAAAGGCGGAAGCCGAGGCAAAACGTCAGGCAGAGGAAGCGAGCCGAAAAGCGGTTGAGGCGAGTCGTAAGGCTGAGGAGGCAAGCCGTCAAGCCGTAGAGGCGAAGAAGGCGGAGGATGCAAAGAAAGCGGCCGAGGCAAGTCGTCAGGCAGAAGCAGCGAGCAAAAAGGCAGTCGAGGCGAGCATTCAGGCGAAAAAGGAAGCCGAGGCGGTGAAGAAGGTGATCGCAAAGCCAGAGGAGGAAGCAAAACCGGCCGCCGGGACGAAGCAGGTCGCACAGGCACAGACGACGGCTCCGGAGACGAAGAAGAGCGCGGAACTCAAGCAGGCGGAGACGAAATCGAGTGCAAAGACACAGACGGCATCTGCGGATTCTTCCTCGAATAAAAGCTCGAGTGGAGGAAATACTAAGTTTATCTGGCCGTGTCCGGCAAGCAGTAAGATCAATTCCAAGTTTGGAAAACGAACTGCACCGACGAAAGGGGCTTCGACTTATCATCAGGGAATCGACATTGGCGCGAGCACGGGAACCGGAATTGTGGCAGCGGCATCTGGCACGGTTGTGGCGTCGACATACAGCTATTCCGCGGGAAATTATATCATGATCAGTCATGGAAATGGAGTGTACACGGTGTATATGCACTGTTCCCAGCTTCTGGCTTCGGATGGGCAGAGTGTTAAGCAGGGACAGACGATTGCGAAGGTGGGATCTTCCGGATACTCGACCGGACCGCATCTTCACTTCGGAGTGAGAGTCAATGGAAGTTATGTGAATCCGCTCAAGTATGTGAGTCCGTAGAAAATCAGGACACTTCATAGGGTTTTAGGGCGCCGACGGTGGGGAAAGTCCTGCAAACGAGCTCTCGCTCCGGGTTCAGCGCAGCGGTGCATAAGATCGCAAAATACGCGATCTAAACACCGGCGCTTCACACGGGTTTACAGGTACTTTCCCACCTTACGGCGCCAGCCCACTAAAAATATGAAATTTCCCATAAGGTACAAGGGATGACAATACGCGGAGCATGTTTTAGACAGTCGAAAAGAAAGACAGGTGACAGCAGTGGATATGGAAAAAGAAACGCAGAATCAGGAAGAACACGATACAGGCACTAAGAAGGCGAAAGCTCCGGGGGAGGGCTCACAGAAGAGCGGTTTCTGGAAAGGAGTGCTGACCGGTGCGCTCGTGACCGCATTTGCAGGGCTTGCGGTTGTCGGGGTTGCTTCGGGAATCAATGTGATTGAGCGCTCGGTGAATGGAAGCGGACAGAATTCCACATCCGTTGAGAGCACACAGGCGACGGCTCAGAACCGTCTCGACATGAAGGCAGTCGGGGCAAAGCTGAACCTGCTTCAGTCGGTGGTGAATAAGTACTTTCTGTTTGATGAAGATATGGATAAGGTGGAAGCCGGCATTTACAAGGGTATGATGAATGGTCTTGACGATCCGTATTCGACGTATTACACAGCGGAGGAGTATGATTCTCTGACGGAGGAGACGCAGGGTGTCTACTGTGGAATCGGTGTGCTCGTGAGTCAGAACCGGAACACAAATGCTGTGACCGTTCTTCGTGTCTTCTCCGGATCTCCGGCGGAGGAAGCCGGAATGAAGAGAGGAGACATTCTGTATAAGGTCGGAGATATCGAGGCGGCTTCGACCGATCTCGACGTGCTTGTCAAAGAGCATATTAAGGGCGAGGAGGGAACTTATGTCGATCTGACCGTTCTGCGCGACGGTGAGGAGGTTCCGCTTCATGTGGAGCGTCGGATGGTTGAGACGGACACTGTGGAGCACCAGATGCTCGAAGACAAGACCGGCTATATTCTTGTGAGTCAGTTTGACGTTGTGACCGGCGACCAGTTTGAGAAGGCGGTCGACGATCTTGAGAGTCAGGGCATGGAGCGACTGATCATTGATTTGCGCGACAACCCGGGCGGAGTTGTGGATTCCTGTGTTCAGATGGCAGCCTATGTGCTTCCGGAGGATAAGCTCGACGGAACGATTCTGACGACCGCGACGAAGGAGGGCGAGTCCGATCGCTACTATTGCAAGGACGGTCAGATCCTGCATGAGTACAACGATGGAAGCACAGACAAGAAGTATCCGAAGCCGGATGACCACGAGATCACAGTTCCGATTGCGGTTCTGATCAACGGACAGTCGGCGAGTGCGTCCGAGGTTTTCTCCGGAGCACTTCAGGATTATGGAGTTGCAAAGCTCGTCGGAACGACCTCGTTTGGAAAGGGAATTGTTCAGAGCCTGCTTCCGCTTGATGATGGATCTGCGATCAAGATCACAGTCGCACACTACTACACACCGGCAGGAAATGACCTTCACAAGAAGGGATTGACACCGGATGTCGAGGTCGAGTATGAGACACCGGATGTGTCGGATTTGAACATTTATGACTCAATTCCGCTTGATCGGGATAATCAGGTTCAGAAGGCGATTGAGGTGCTGAAATCGGAGTGATTAAATAAAATAATCAGAAATTAGCAATCCGAAATGGTAAAAACAGCTGGCGTTTATGCAATCAAAAAATTGCAGAGTGTCAGCTGTTTTTTTTAATAGTTGTCAAAAAAAGTCACTTTTTGACAAAGGGATTTAAACGGAGTGCGGTTGGATTTTATTATGCGCCGGGTGATGTTTATAATTATTACTGGGTACAGATTTTTGCAGATTGATAAAGAAAAAGTCAGGCAAGCGGATTTTATATAGTAAATTTTTGGTAAAAGAAAAAGCTGTTACGTTTGTGATAGATAGAAAATCGCAATGTAACAGCTTTTTGCTTTATATACTTCGCGAGCGTTGACCTAAATGGAGTAACACAAAAATTAGTGATACAGTTTTTTGTCCTCGTAGATCGGCTCGGAAGTCAGCTGGATTCCGAGAGCGTGGAAGGTCTTCACGTCCACGGAGGAGAGCATAACCGAGGTGTGTACCTGACATCCACGCAGGAGCGGGAGCTGTTCAAGTGCACGACGCGCATTCTCATCGCTTGCGGCACACATTGAGAGTGCGGTCAGAACCTCATCGGTGTGCAGGCGAGGGTTCTTGCTTCCGAGATACTCGGTCTTTAAGTGCTGAATCGGCTCGATGAAAGTCGGAGAGATAAGAAGAGTCTCATCCGGGATTCCGCCGAGTTCCTTGACGGCATTTAAGAGAACCGCGGAGGAAGCACCGAGCAGGGCAGTCGTCTTTCCGGTCACGATCTTTCCATCCGGAAGCTCGAGAGCAGCAGCCGGAGCTTTCGTCTCTTTCGCAAGATTGTTTGCAGTCGGAACAACCGGGCGGTATTCCGGAGTGATCTTTGCCTGCTTCATCAGAAGCTCAATCTTGTAGACCTCATCCTGAGTACCCTTGTCCTTTGCGAGACGGCCGAGTGCCTGATAGTAACGGCGGATGATCTCCTGGAGGGAAGCCTCCTGGCAGACCTCATCGTCGATGATGCAGTTTCCTGCCATGTTGACACCCATATCGGTCGGGGACTTGTACGGACAGCTTCCGAAGATTCCCTCAAACATTGCGGAGAGTACCGGGAAGATCTCTACATCACGGTTGTAGTTGACCGTGGTGACTCCGTAGGCATCGAGGTGGAACGGGTCGATCATGTTGACATCGTTCAGATCAGCGGTCGCAGCTTCGTAGGCGAGATTGACCGGATGCTTGAGCGGGATGTTCCAGATCGGGAAGGTCTCAAACTTTGCATATCCGGCTTTGATGCCACGCTTGTTCTCATGATAAAGCTGGGAGAGGCAGGTAGCCATCTTTCCGCTTCCCGGTCCCGGAGCCGTGATGACAACGAGTGGACGGGTGGTCTCGATGTAATCGTTCTTGCCGTATCCCTCATCACTCACGATGTGGGCGATGTTGTTCGGATAGCCCTCGATCGGATAGTGGCGGTAAACGCGGATGCCAAGGTTTTCCAGACGGGTGCGGAACTGATCAACGACATCCTGACCGGTGTAGCGGGTGATTACGACACTTCCCACATAGAGACCCTTGTCGCGGAATTCCTGGATCAGGCGCAGAACATCTACGTCGTAGGTGATGCCAAGGTCATGGCGGATCTTGTTTTTCTCAATATCAGCAGCGTTGATGGCGATGACGATCTCTGCCTGATCAGCAAGCTGGAGAAGCATCTTGAGTTTGCTGTCCGGTGCAAATCCCGGAAGTACGCGGGAAGCGTGGTAGTCATCGAAAAGTTTTCCGCCGAATTCCAGATACAGCTTGTCACCGAACTGGCTGATTCGCTTACGGATGTGTTCTGACTGCATGTTCAAGTATTTCTGGTTGTCAAATCCGATTCTATTCATCAGTATATGCCCTCTCTTTCCATAGAGGATATTGTAGCACATCCATTGATAATTGAAAAGAGGCTACTGCAATCCCACTGACTTTAGACGGTGGGTTAAGGTAGCCAAAAGTTAGATATTATTGTATGCTTATGGCAGGGGAACATGGGAATCTAAAAACAGACACAAATACTTATTACAATATCACATTATTTTCGTCTGCAAATACAGAAAGAAATTGCTGGTCTCACAACAAATATCAGATGATATAAAGCAGTTTTCATATGAGATATGTCAAAAGCACAAAGTGATTATCAAATACATGGAACATTCATTATATGATAGAAGCAGAACCAACAATGTCTATTAGCAGGATTGTAAACCTGATGAAAAGTTATACAACATATCATATATGGGAAAGATATCCGAATTATTTGCGAAAACCCAAACATTTTTGGAAAGAACACACCTTTTGGACAGATGGATATTTTGCATGTAGCGTAGGAAATGTATCAGAAGAAATGCTAAAAAGGTATATAGAAAACCAAGGTTGAGGAGGCGACAGCAGATGTTAAAAGCGTATAAATACAGAATATATCCAAACAATGAACAGAAAGTACAGATAGCAAAAACATTTGGCTGTTGCCGTTTTGTATATAATCGGACACTGACGTATCGAAAAGAAACATATGAGAAAGAAAAAAAATCTGTAAGTAAAACCGACTGCAACAATTACTGTAATCGAGAATTAAAGAAAGAGTATGAATGGCTAAAAGAAGTGGATAAATTTGCTCTGACAAATGCGATTTATAATATGGATGCTGCATATCAGAAATTTTTTAAGGAACATGCAGGTTATCCAAAGTTTAAGAATAAGCATGATAGTCATAAATCATACACAACGAATTTTACAAATGGGAATATAGCGGTAGATTTTGATAGAGGAAAAGTAAAGCTACCCAAACTAAAGGAAGTAAAAGCAAAACTGCATAGAAATTTTAGCGGACAAATAAAGTCTGCAACGGTATCGCAGATGCCAAGCGGAAAATATTATGTATCAATTTTGGTGGAAACGGAACATGTAGAACTGCCACATACAAATCAAAACACAGGAATAGATTTGGGCATTAAAGATTTATGTATTACTTCAGAGGGGAAAAAATACGAAAATCTAAAAATCATCAGGAAATATGAAAAGAAGCTGGCAAAATTGCAAAGGAAGTTAGCACATAAAGAAAAGAGGAGCCAAAATTACTATAAGATCAGGAAAAAGATAGCATTATGCCATGAGAAAATAAGAAATACCAGAAAAGATTATCTGGATAAGGTATCCTATGAGATTATCAGCGAAAACCAAGTGATAGTTTCGGAAAATTTGCAGATACAGAATATGGTGAAAAATCATCATTTAGCAAAATCTATAAGTGATGTCTCATGGTATGAGCTGACAAGACAGTTAGAATATAAAACAAAGTGGAATGGAAGGGAATATATTAAGATAGATACATTCTATGCCAGCAGTCAGCTATGTTCTGTTTGTGGATATCAAAATACAGAAACGAAAGATCTGTCAGTAAGGGAATGGATATGTCCCGTTTGTGGGGCGAAACATGACAGAGATATCAATGCTGCAAAGAATATATTGGCAGAGGGATTACGACAAATAGCATAAGAAGAATAAATATATAGGGCAGGGACTGCCCGAATTAACGCCTGTGGAGATAGTAGGTCACGAGGTCTGTGAAGCAGGAAGCCCATTGGCTTTAGACAATAGGTAGTTCACAAGAAAAAATGAAGTGTATTCTGAAATGTGATATAATGAGAGTATCGTTTGCGGGCGGGAAAGTTCAGACTGGAAAATTCCCCCTGTGATGCTGTAAAAGCACAAAAACAAAAACGGATATGGACAGAAAGAACAGGAGGCGGGCGGAATGGAGAGAACCGTGAGACCGGGAGAATTCTACCGACATTTTAAAAATAAGATGTATCAGATTGTAGCGGTGGCAACTCACTCGGAGACAAAAGAAAAAATGGTGGTCTATCAGGCACTTTATGGAGATTATGGAGTGTATGTGCGCCCGTATGAGATGTTTATCAGCGAGGTGGATCGGGAAAAATATCCGAATGTAAAGCAGAAGTATCGCTTTGAGCGGATTGACCCGGCAAGTCTGGTTACAGGTTCGATCTCTGGTGGCACAGATAGTTCTTCTGAAGATTCCGATGATTTTGAGATGATGGATCTTGAGGAATCGGAGGAGATCGAGCCAGATCCGAATTTCCTCCGATTCCTTGAGACGGACAGCTATGAGGTGAGAATGGAGTGTCTCAAAAAAATGCTTCACACTGCCTCTCAGAGAGATCTCGACAGCATGTATCTCGTGCTTGATATGAAGCCGGAGTCCGGTTCGGTCGAGGAGCAGGTGGATGCGATCGCGCGTTTCCTGCGGATGCAGTACCGGTATGACGGAAGCCGTCTGAGATAATTTGGGCGGGAAAGGAAAGAATGGAACGTGTTTAATATTGAAGAGGAACTGAAAAAACTGCCCTCCCAGCCGGGCGTTTATCTGATGCACGATGCAAAGGATGAGATCATCTATGTCGGGAAAGCGATCAGTCTGAAAAACCGCGTGCGCCAGTATTTTCAGAGCAGTCGAAATAAGACTGCGAAGATTCAGCAGATGGTATCAAGGATTGCCCGTTTTGAATATATCGTGACGGACTCGGAGCTTGAGGCACTTGTCCTCGAGTGCAATTTAATCAAGGAGCACCAGCCCCGCTACAACACGATGCTCAAGGACGACAAGGCATATCCCTATATCAAGGTGACGGTCGGAGAGGATTTCCCGCGTGTGATGACGGCGCGCTCGATGAAAAAGGACAAGAGCCGATATTTTGGCCCTTATACGAGCGGAGGAGCAGTCAAGGACACGATCGATCTGATGCAGAAGATTTATCGGATTCGCACCTGCAACCGTGTGCTTCCGCGGGACATCGGAAAGGCTCGCCCGTGCCTGAATTATCATATCGGACAGTGCGATGCCCCGTGTCAGGGAAAAATCAGTCGGGAGGAGTATGCAAAGAAGACGGAGCAGGTGCTTGAGTTTTTGAATGGGCATTACGACACACTTCTTAACTATCTCGAAGATAAGATGCAAGAAGCGTCCGCTGTCATGGAATTCGAGAAGGCGATGGAGTACCGGGATCTTCTTGCAAGTGTGAAGCAGATTGCACAGAAACAGAAGATCACGAGCGAGGCGGCTGAGGATCGCGACATCATTGCAATGGCGAGCGACGATGAGGATGCAGTCGTTCAGGTCTTCTTTGTCCGTGAGGGCAAGATGATCGGGCGGGAGCATTTCGGAGTATCGGTCGGAAGCGCAGACACGCACGCTCAGATTCTGACCGGGTTTGTGAAGCAGTATTATTCGGGCACTCCGTTTGTCCCGAAGGAACTCTGGATTCAGGAAGAGCTTGAGGATCAGGATGTGATCGAGAAATGGCTTTCCACGCGCCGGGGTCAGCGTGTTCACATTCTCGTTCCGAAAAAGGGCGAGAAGGAACGTCTTGTGGAGCTTGCGAGAAAGAACGCAAAGATGGTGTTGATTCAGGATAATGAGCGAAACAAGCGAGAGGAGGCGCGCACGAGCGGGGCGATGCAGGAGGTTGCAGGCTGGATCGGTCTTTCGGGAGTGCGAAGAATCGAGGCATTTGATATTTCCAATATCTCCGGCTACGAGTCAGTCGGATCGATGGTCGTCTATGAGGACGGAAAACCGAAGCGGAGTGATTACCGCAAATTCCGGATTCGGACGGTAACCGGACCGGATGACTATGCATCGATGAGAGAAGTGCTGACGCGAAGATTTACGCATGGACTTGAGGAGGCAAAACGTCTTGAGAAAAAAAATCTCGGCACAGCGCTCGGAAGTTTTACGCGATTCCCGGATCTTTTGATGATGGATGGCGGGCGCGGTCAGGTCAACATTGCGCTCGAAGTGCTGAGTGAGCTTGGACTCTCGATTCCGGTCTGTGGAATGGTCAAGGACGATAACCACCGGACGCGCGGACTTTATTATCAGAATGTGGAGATTCCGATTGATCGCCGTTCAGAGGGATTTCGGCTGATCACAAGGATTCAGGACGAGGCGCACCGATTTGCGATTGAGTATCACAGGAGCCTGCGCTCGAAGGGGCAGGTGCGCTCGATTCTTGATGAGATTCCGGGAATCGGGGACACGAGGAGAAAGGCGCTGATGAAGCATTTGAAATCGCTTGACGCAGTGAAATCGGCATCGGTCGAGGAACTGATGGAAGTGCCTGGGATGAATCGGACTTCGGCAGAAAATGTATACCGCTTTTTCCGGAAAAACAAGGATGACAATCCCGCACAGATATGATAGGATGAACGCAGGTTCTTGTATATGGGCAGGAATTTTCTGAACTGAAAATTCCGTATGATACAGTGAAGCAAAAAACGATCATGCAGTTTATTATGTGATAAAAAAATAAAAAGAGGATCAGAAAAGGAGAACAGGTATGTACGGTGTTACGATTACAGAATTAATTAAGAAGATGAATATGAAAAATGTGATTCCGGAGATCGACACAGACAAGGAAGTTCTGTCCCACCCGGAAGTCAATCGTCCGGCTCTTCAGTTGACTGGATTTTTCGATCATTTTGACCGTGAACGCGTGCAGATCATCGGATATGTCGAGCAGGCTTACATCAAGACACTCTCCCGCGAGGTGAAGGTGCAGATGTATGAGCGTCTTCTGACGAGCGAGATTCCGTGTATTGTATACAGCCGCGGACAGATGCCGGATGAGGATATGCAGGAACTCTGCCGTCGCTATCAGGTTCCGCTTCTCGTGTCCGACAAGACGACTTCCGATCTGATGGCAGAGGTCATTCGCTGGCTCAAGGTAAAACTGGCTCCGTGCATCAGCATCCACGGCGTTCTCGTCGATGTATTCGGTGAGGGTGTTCTGATTATGGGTGAGAGCGGAATCGGTAAGAGTGAGGCGGCTCTGGAGCTGATCAAGAGAGGGCATCGTCTCGTAACCGACGATGTTGTTGAGATCCGTAAGGTCAGCGATGAGACATTAGTCGGAAGTGCACCGGATATTACAAAGCATTTCATCGAACTGCGCGGTATCGGAATCATCGATGTCAAGGCACTGTTCGGTGTTGAGAGCGTAAAGGATACCCAGAACATTGATATGGTGATCAAGCTCGAGGACTGGGATAAGGATAAGGAGTACGATCGTCTTGGTCTGGAGGATCAGTACACTGAGTTCTTAGGCAACAAGGTTGTCTGCCACAACATCCCGATTCGTCCGGGTAGAAACCTCGCAATCATCGTTGAGTCTGCCGCAGTCAACTACCGTCAGAAGAAGATGGGTTACAATGCGGCTCAGGAGCTGTACAACCGCGTACAGGCAAATCTGGGACGTGCAATGCAGGACCATAAATAGATTTAAGCCGAGGTAGTTCAGAGAGAGAACAAAAAATAAGAGAGAAATAACCTAGAAAGAAATTAAGTAAGATGGAGCAGGAAAAATGACAGAGCAGAGGACAGCGCAGAATGTGGAGAAGAGAGAGCAGACAACGAGTCTGAGAGAAAAATTAATGCAGGTTCTGCCGGAGGGAGGACTGCGTGAGAACGAGCCGATGGGCCGTCACACGACATTTCGTGCGGGCGGACCGGCGGATTATTTTGCGGAACCGCAGTCTGCCGATCAGCTTGCAGGTGTGATCCGTGTCTGCCGGGAGGCAGGAGAGCCTTATGCGATTGTCGGAAACGGCAGTAATCTTCTCGTCGGAGATTTGGGATACCACGGTGCAGTGATCTCAATCGGAAAGGCATTTGGAGAGATCCGAGTGGAGGACAATCGGATTTTTGCGGGAGCGGGCGCCCTGCTTGCATCCGTTGCAAGAAATGCGCTCACCGCAGAACTTACCGGGTTTGAGTTTGCCGCTGGTATTCCGGGAAGTGTCGGCGGAGCTGTCGTCATGAATGCGGGAGCTTACGGCTCTGAGATGAAAGATGTGATGGCATCTGCGATGGTTCTGACACCGGAAGGCGAGGTTGTGACGATTGCATCAGAGGATCTTGAACTTGGCTACCGAACGAGCTGTGTTTTGAAAAAGGGATATGTAGTTCTTGGCGCTGAGTTTGTGCTTGAGCATGGAGATCCGGAGAAGATTCGCGAGCAGATGGACGAACTTGCTGGAAAGAGAAGAGAGAAACAGCCACTTGAGTATCCGAGTGCGGGAAGTACGTTTAAGCGTCCGCAGGGAGATTTTGCGGGACGTCTGATTGAGGTTGCGGGACTGCGCGGATTTCGCGTCGGGGATGCACAGGTTTCGGAGAAACACTGTGGATTTGTGATCAATCGGGGAGAGGCATCCTCCGCAGATATTTTGAGTCTCTGCCGTCAGGTTCAGGAGAGAGTGAAGGAGAATTCGGGAGTGGAGCTGGAACTTGAGGTGAAACTGCTCGGAGAATTTTCGGTAAAATAGATCAATAAGAAACTAACATAAGAAGTGGAAATTTCGGAGGAAAAGATCGTGAGACTGGTGATTGTGACGGGAATGTCCGGGGCGGGCAAGACGATTGCCCTGAAAATGCTGGAAGACATCGGATTTTATTGTGTGGACAATCTTCCGGTTCCGCTAATGGAGCCATTTGTCGATCTGGCGCTTCAGAAACCGACCGCCCATGAGCGTGTGGCACTCGGAATCGACATCCGAAGTGGCGGGGAGACGCTTCCACAGCTCCAGAAGATTTTGGAAGGATGGAAGCAGAATAAGATTCCGTGCGAGATCCTTTTTCTGGATGCAAAGGATGAGACACTGGTCAAGCGTTACAAGGAGACGAGACGCGCTCACCCGCTTGCGGGAAAGGGACGCGTGGACAGCGGAATTCATCTTGAGAGAGCGCAACTGCACTTTTTAAAAGAGAGTGCGGATTTCATCATTGACACAAGTCAACTGCTGACGCGCGAACTCAAGCAGGAGCTTGAGAAGATTTTTGTGGGGAATCAGAAGTACCAGAACCTGTTTATCACAGTGTTGTCGTTCGGGTTCAAATATGGAATTCCGGCGGATGCCGATCTGGTCTTCGATGTGCGTTTTCTGCCGAATCCTTACTATGTGGAGTCTCTGCGCAGTCACACCGGAGAGGAAGCAGAAGTGCAGGCGTATGTGCGCCGTGGCGGAACTGCGGAGATCTTTCTCGGAAAACTTTACGATCTGCTGGATTTCCTGATTCCAAATTATGTGAAAGAGGGAAAGAATCAGCTGGTCATTGCAGTTGGATGTACCGGTGGAAAACATCGCTCTGTGACGATTGCGAGTGCGCTCTATCAGCATTTGAGCGGATTTGAGGAGTACGGGCTGAAGATTGAGCACCGTGATATCGGCAAGGACAAGAGTCGCAGTCTGCCTTCGCAGGACGGCGGGAAAGTGTGACTTGCCGGGAAGGGATGAAGAGAACGATGTCATTTTCTTCTATGGTAAAAGAGGAACTTTCTCACCAGATGTCTTCCGCAAGACACTGCCAGATTGCGGAGATTACCGCGATTATCAGTCTGTGTGGGCGGGTGCAGATCTCGGAGAGAGATTCCTATTGTATTAAAATTCATACAGAAAATATGGCAGTTGCAAGAAAGTACTTTACATTATTGAAAAAAACATTTAATATAAAGACTGATGTCTCCGTGCGCCAGGGAATGGAAAATCGCAGTAGTCGCATTTATTCGGTTTGCATCCGAAAGCATGAGGATGCGATCCGTGTTTTGCAGGCGGCAAAGCTGATTGATCTGTACGGAGAGATCGAGGAGAATCTATCGTTGGCTCAGAATGTGGTGATCAGAAAAAGTTGCTGTAAACGTGCGTTTATTCGCGGTGCGTTTCTGGCAGCGGGGTCGATCAGTGATCCCGAAAAGTTTTACCATTTTGAGATTGCCTGTACCGCTCCTGCGAAGGCAGTGCAGTTGCAGGAACTGATGCTGTTTTTCGGGTTGGAAGCCAAGATTATACAGAGAAAAAAGTATAATGTGGTCTACCTGAAGGAAGGCAGTCAGATTGTGGATATTCTGAACGTGATGGAGGCTCCGGTTGCGTTGATGGAACTGGAGAATATCCGGATTTTAAAAGAGATGCGCGGAAGCGTGAACCGGAAAGTTAACTGTGAGACTGCCAATATTCATAAGACTGTATCTGCTGCGGTAAAGCAGATAGAAGATATTTCTTATATCCGCGATCACATGGGATTTGAGAAACTTCCGGATACACTTCGAGAAATCGCCGATCTGCGTCTGGCAAGACCGGAGGCGACGCTGAAGGAACTTGGGGAGGTACTGGATCCGCCGGTTGGCAAGTCTGGGGTCAATCATCGTCTTCGGAAACTTGGAGAGATGGCAGAAGATCTTCGACAGCGGAATTCGGTTACAGGGGCGTAAAGTCGCGCCCATATCATGAGGAGGATTATTATGTTAAAGAAGACAATCACCATCAGACTTGAGAATGGTCTGGAAGCAAGACCTGTGGCAATGCTGGTTCAGATTGCAAGCCAGTATGAGAGTGTCATCTATGTAGAAAAGGGTACTGCTCGGGTGAATGCAAAGAGCATCATGGGAATGATGACCCTTGGTATGGATGCGGGAGAGGCACTGACTGTTATTACAGATGGTGCGGATGAAGCTGAGGCAATGGACAGTATTGAGAAGTATCTGACGGATGCGAAATAAGTAGAACAATATAGAAATTCTGCGCCTGAGTTTACAGGAAAATTGAAAAAGAAACAGGGAGCCTCGGCATTGTGTCGAGGCTCTTTTTGCCAATGAGGCAGAAAAAAACAGGATACAAAAACAAAATTTCAGAAAGAGAGAAAGTGAGGAAGAGGAGTGGCATTTACGCATCTTCATGTCCATACAGAGTACAGTCTTCTCGATGGTTCCTGTAAGATCAAGGAGCTTGTCGCGAGGGCAAAGGAACTCGGGATGGACAGCATGGCGATCACGGATCACGGTGTGATGTACGGCGTGATTGATTTTTACCGTGCGGCAAGAGAAGTGGGAATCAAGCCGATCATCGGCTGTGAGATTTATGTGACGCCCGGATCTCGTTTTGAGAGGGAGAAGGGCAGTGGGGAGGACCGTTATTATCATCTGGTTCTTCTCGCGGAGAATGATCAGGGTTATCATAACCTGATGAAAATTGTGTCGAGGGGATTTGTAGATGGATTTTACTACAAGCCCCGCGTGGACTACGAGGTACTTGAGAAGTATCATGAAGGAATCATTGCATTGTCCGCCTGTCTTGCAGGTGAGGTTCAGAAGAATCTTGCACGCGGAATGTACGAGGAGGCAACGCTGTCGGCACAGAGATATGAGAAGATTTTCGGAAAAGGGAATTTCTTTCTGGAGCTTCAGGATCACGGAATTCCGGAGCAGAGAACCGTCAATCAGGGACTCTTGAGATTGAGCAGGGAGCTTGGCATCGACCTCGTCGCAACGAACGATATTCACTACATTCTGGCGGACGATGCAAAGGCGCATGATATTTTGCTCTGCATCCAGACCGGAAAAAAGGTCACGGATGAAAACCGAATGCGCTACGAGGGCGGTCAGTACTACGTCAAATCCGAGGAAGAGATGAGGGCGCTCTTTCCATATGCGCAGGAGGCGATCGACAACACACACAAGATCGCAGAGCGTTGTAATGTGGAGATTGAGTTCGGTGTGACGAAGCTCCCGAAATTTGAGGTTCCGGAAGGATATGATTCGTGGACTTACCTCAACAAGCTGTGTCAGGATGGCATGAAAAAGCGATACCCGAATGACGACGGGACACTGGCGAAACGACTTGAGTATGAACTCGGTGTCATTCACAACATGGGTTACGTCGATTACTTTTTGATCGTTTGGGATTTCATTCATTTTGCGCGGTCGAACGACATCATGGTCGGACCGGGACGAGGATCGGCAGCGGGAAGTATCGTTGCCTACTGTCTGGAGATCACAAACATCGATCCGATCCGCTATGACCTGCTCTTTGAGCGGTTCCTGAATCCGGAGCGAGTTTCGATGCCGGATATCGATGTGGATTTCTGCTTTGAGCGAAGAGGAGAGGTTATCGACTACGTTGTCGAGAAATACGGAAAGGATCAGGTCGTTCAGATCGTCACCTTCGGTACACTCGCCGCAAAGGGTGTCGTGAGGGACGTCGGGCGAGTGCTTGATCTGCCGTATGCGCGGTGTGATGCAATCGCGAAAATGATCCCGGGAGATCTCGGCATGACACTCGACAAGGCACTCAAACAGAGTCCGGATCTGCGCGAGGCGTACCAGAATGATCCGGAGGTTAAGAATCTGATTGACATGGCGAAGCGTCTGGAGGGACTTCCGCGTCACACGTCGATGCATGCAGCGGGCGTTGTGATCGGTCAGAAGGCGATGGATGAATTTGTTCCGCTCTCGAGAGCTTCCGATGGAACGATCGTCACGCAGTTTACGATGACGACGCTCGAAGAGTTGGGACTTCTGAAAATGGACTTCCTCGGTCTTCGGACGCTGACGGTTATCCAGAATGCGGTTCAGCTGATAGAGAAGGGATATGGAACCCATCTCGATATGGAGAAGATCGGCTATAACGATAAGGAAGTTCTTGCTTCGATCGGAACCGGAAAATGTGAGGGCGTGTTCCAGCTCGAGAGTTCCGGAATGAAGAGCTTCATGAAGGAGCTGAAACCGGAGAATCTTGAGGACGTCGTCGCCGGAATCTCGCTGTACCGTCCGGGTCCGATGGATTTCATTCCCAAGTATTTGAAGGGAAAGAATGACAAGGATTCCATCACCTACGACTGCTCGCAGCTTCAGCATATTTTAAGCCCAACCTACGGATGTATCGTCTACCAGGAGCAGGTTATGCAGATCGTTCGTGACCTCGCCGGATACACGATGGGACGAAGCGATCTTGTGCGCCGTGCAATGTCGAAGAAGAAGACAGCAGTCATGGAGAAAGAACGCCAGAATTTCGTCTACGGAAATGAGGCAGAAGGCGTAAAGGGCTGTATCGCAAACGGGATCAGCGAGAGCATCGCAAATCACATCTACGATGAGATGATTGATTTCGCGAAGTATGCGTTTAATAAGTCGCACGCAGTCTGCTACGCGGTGGTTGCATACCAGACCGCATATTTGAAATACTATTACCCGAGAGAGTTTATGGCGGCGCTTATGACGTCGGTCATGGACAATATCTCGAAGGTATCCGAATATATTCTGACATGTCGGCAGATGGGAATCGCAATTTTGCCTCCTGACATCAATGAGGGAGAGAGCGGATTTTCCGTGTCGAACGGGGCAATCCGTTATGGACTGTCCGCAATCAAGAGTGTCGGACGAAGTGTTGTGGACGCAATCATTGCGGATCGGGAAGCAAATGGTCTGTACACCTCTCTCGATGATTTTGTGGATCGGATGGGAGGTCGCGAGGTCAATAAGCGAACGCTTGAGAGCTTCATCAAATCGGGAGCATTTGATTCTCTTCCGGGCAATCGCAGACAGAAGATTGAGGTGGCTCCGGAACTGCTTGATCAGAAGACGAAAGACCGCAAAAATGTATTTGAGGGTCAGATGAGTCTCTTTGATTTTGCGAAGGAGTCGGAGAAAAAACAATACCAGATCACAATGCCGAATGTGCCGGAATATCCGAAGGAGGAACTGCTCGCATTTGAGAAGGAGATCCTCGGTGTTTACGTCAGCGGTCATCCGCTTGAGGAGTACTTAGATCTCTGGAAAAACAGCGTGACGGCGCAGACGATTGACTTTGCAGTCGATGAGGAGACGGGGCATGCAAAGGTCGCAGACAACAGCCGGGTGACGATCGGCGGAATGATCACGGCAAAGACCGTCAAGATCACAAAGACCGGACAGCAGATGGCATTTCTGACCGTTGAGGACATGGTTGGATCGGTCGAAGTTCTTGTCTTCCCGAGAGATTATGAGAGTAAGAGAGCACTGCTCAACGAGGACGCGAAGGTCTTTGTTCAGGGACGTACTTCGATCGGGGATGATCCGGTCGGAAAACTAATCTGTGAGCAGGTAATTCCGTTTGAATCGGTTCCGCGTGAGCTTTGGTTAAAATTCGCGGACAAGGCGGAATATGATGAAAAACATCAGAGGATTTTGGACATTCTTCGCACTGGACAGACTGCAAATGCCTCGGATACCGTCATTATTTATCTGGAGAAGGAGCGCGCGAAGAAAGTGCTCCCGCCTACTTGGAAAATATGCACAAATAAAGCACTTCTGGACACATTGAATAAAGAACTTGGTGAAAAAAATATCAGACTTGTAGAAAAGGGATTGAAAAGATGAAAAAAATGATTTACACTAGGCAGTGAGCAGTGCGCGTGCACTGAGAGGGCAGCTCGGAGCTGAGGGTGTAAATGATGCGTTGCGTTCACAGGGGGTCTGTGAGGAGAAGCGTGACAGTCGAAGAAAGGGCACAGCCTACACTATATATACGCTGTTGACAGGAGGAGACTACTATGGCAAAGCAAGTAAAGACGATTGGTGTTTTAACGAGCGGTGGAGATGCACCGGGAATGAATGCTGCAATTCGTGCAGTTGTCCGGACCGCTCTGAATAAAGGACTGAAGGTTAAGGGAATCATGCGTGGATACGCAGGACTTCTTCAGGAAGAGATCATCGACATGGACAGCACCAGCGTGTCAAATATTATTTACCGTGGTGGTACGATCTTGTACACAGCAAGATGTATGGAATTTACCACACCGGAAGGACAGCAGGCAGGTGCAGACATCTGTCGCAAGCATGGAATCGACGGTATCGTTGTAATCGGCGGAGACGGTTCTTTCCGCGGTGCCGGAAAGCTGGCAGCTCTCGGAGTTAATACAATCGGTGTTCCGGGAACGATCGATCTGGATATCGCCTGCACGGATTACACGGTTGGATTTGATACCGCAGTAAACACCGCAATGGAGGCAATCGATAAGGTTCGTGATACTTCTACCTCTCATGAGCGTTGCAGTATCATCGAGGTAATGGGTAGAAATGCCGGATACATCGCTCTGTGGTGTGGCATTGCAAATGGCGCAGAGGACATTCTGCTTCCGGAGCGTTACGATGGAAATGAGCAGGCACTGATCAATCGAATCATCGAGAACAGAAAACGCGGTAAGCGCCATAACATCATCATCAACGCAGAGGGAATCGGACATTCTACTTCTATGGCAAGAAGAATCGAGGCAGCAACCGGCATTGAGACGAGAGCAACCATCCTCGGTCACATGCAGCGTGGTGGTACTCCGACCTGCAAGGATCGTGTCTATGCGTCCATCATGGGAGCAAGAGCAGCAGAGCTTCTGTGCGATGGAAAGAGCAATCGTCTGGTTGCTTACAAGCATGGTGAGTTTGTGGACTATGATATTCAGGAAGCACTCCAGATGACAAAGGACATTCCGGAAGAGCAGTATGAGATTGCAAGAATGTTGGTGAAGTAAAACTTCTCAGATAAAAAACAGGCGTGACGATAAAACTGCCCGGCGGAAGCAATTTCGCCGGGCGTTCTTTGTGAATTTGTGAAATTATGGACAAATAAGATACGTAAGACAAATAAAACAGATAAGACAAATAAGACAGGCACGGTTATTGACTATCGCAATGATAGAAGGGAAAGGTGAAGATGAGAGGACACGACGGACGAATTGTACTTTGTGGTTCTAATGGATACGAAAAGAAGTATTATTTTAATGAAGAATTTTCCAATCTGCCGGAATCAATTCAGCGTCAGCTTCATGTGATGTGCGTGTGGTTCACGGAGGAGTGCGGAGGAATTCTGACTCTGGAATTTGAGGAGGATGGAACTCTGGAATTCTGCTATACGACATCGGAGTATGACGGTTATTACGATGAGATCGGAGCAGATTTGAAGATCAAGCAGTACCGGGAGGAAGGACAGGAGCTTCTGAAGGCGCTGGAGACTTACTATAAGGTCTTTTATCTCAATGAGGATATTGAGGACGAAGATGAGGATGGGGATCAGGGCGAATGAGATTGCAGATTGGAAATGTAAAACTGGAAAATAACTTGATCCTTGCTCCGATGGCCGGTGTGACGGATCTTCCGTTTCGTGTGCTCTGCCGTGAGGAAGGCTGTGGTCTTCTCTACACGGAGATGGTCAGCGCGAAAGCGATCCTTTACAAGAACAAGAATACAAAAGAACTTCTCGAGGTTGACCCGTCGGAGCGTCCGATCGCAGTTCAGCTCTTTGGCTCCGATCCGCAGATTCTCGGTGCAATGGCACATCAGATTGAGGATGGTCCCTATGATCTGATTGATTTAAACATGGGATGCCCGGTTCCGAAGGTTGCGGGAAATGGAGAGGGTTCTGCATTGATGAAGAATCCGAAGCTCGTGGAGGAGATTCTCTCCACGATGGTAAGGAGCGTGAAGAAACCGGTCACGGTAAAATTCCGCAAGGGATTTGATGATGAGCATGTCAATGCAGTCGAGATCGCAAAGATTGCGGAGAGCTGTGGCGTGTCGGCGGTGGCAGTTCATGGAAGAACGAGAGAACAGTACTATTCCGGCACCGCAGACTGGGACATCATTCGCCAGGTTAAGGAGGCGGTGAGCATTCCGGTGATCGGAAATGGAGATATTTTTACTCCGCAGGACGCAAAGCGGTGTCTCGAGGAGACTGGATGTGATGGGCTGATGATCGGAAGAGGGGCGAGAGGAAACCCTTGGATTTTCAAGCGCACCGCGCACTATCTTGAGACTGGAGAACTTCTCGCGGAGCCGACCGGAGCTGAGATTGGAGAAATGATTCTGCGTCATGCCCGGATGCAGGTGAAAATGAAGGGCGAGTACATTGGTATGAAAGAAATGCGAAAGCATGTGGCATGGTACACCGCAGGTCTTCCACATTCTGCTTCGATGCGACGAGCAAGCAATGAGTTAGAGACGCTTGAACAGCTTGAAAACCTGTTAAATACGAATGGTCTGGGTTCTTGACAACCCGCACCCTTTGGGATATAATACTGTGATACTTGAGTATGTGAGGAGACGCGCCGATGACGCGTCTTCTGCATGCAATGAGCTAAATCAGGTTTAGATCAGAGAGGAAGAAGCCGGAGGGATCGGCTTTGTCCGAAGTCTTCGGAGATAAGATGACATCAGGTGGGGAAACAACAAAGAATCAGCGAAGAACCAGAGACGTGATTTAAGTAGTTTTTTAGTAGCTTTTAAGTAGTATTTTTAAGTGGCGTTTTTGCAATGCTTTTAAGGGCATGAAAAGCGCTATGAAAGTATTTAAAGTATGATGTTGTAAGGAAGGAAACAGTTATGGCAGACAAGAAACATATTATCACTTATGCGGGACTGAAACAGTATGAGGATGAGCTTCAGGATCTGAAGGTGAATCGTCGTCGTGAAGTTGCACAGAAGATTAAGGAAGCAAGAGAGCAGGGCGATTTGTCTGAGAATGCTGAGTATGATGCTGCAAAAGATGAGCAGAGAGACATCGAACTGCGAATTGAGGAACTTGAGAAACTTCTGAAGAACGCAGAGGTTGTAGATGAGGATGAGGTGGATTTAGACAAGATCAGCATCGGCTGTAAAGTAAAGGTATACGATGTTGATTTTGATGAGGAGATGGAGTTCAAGATCGTTGGTTCTACCGAGGCAAACAGCCTTCAGAACAAGATTTCCAACGAGTCTCCGGTGGGAAGAGCACTGCTTGGAAAGCGCGTTGGCGATGTTGTTGACGTTGAGACTCAGGCAGGAATCATTCAGTACAAGGTACTAGAGATCCAGAGAGTATCATAGTATTGCAGTCTTGTTGTTTGATAAGCTATGCATAAATGAAAGATGATTTTCATTTATGCATAGGTGAAGCAGTTATAGATGAAACAATCATGAGTTTTTGTGATTGTAAATTTTTGTAGTTGTAGGTTTTAGTGAAGGTACAAAAGTCATGAGTGTGCAGTCGTCTTCGTAAGGTGCGAAGTGCAGACCGCACGACGGAAAGTGACAGGCAAAGGAGATAGAGATGGCAGAGCAGAATCAGAACGCAAAGCAGGCACAGGAGCCGGATGTTCATCAGCTCCTGAAGGTTCGCCGTGAAAAGCTGGCAGAACTTCAGGCAGCAGACAAGGACCCGTTTAAGATCACAAAGTATGATGTGACCGTACACAGCACGGATGTAAAGGAAAATTACAGCGAGTGGGAAGGTAAAGAGGTATCCATCGCAGGACGTGTAATGTCCAAGCGTGTGATGGGTAAAGCCTCCTTCTGTAACGTTCAGGACCTCAAGGGCAACATTCAGTGTTATGTTTCCCGTGATGACCTTGGCGAGGATGCATACAAAGATTTCAAGCGCATGGATATTGGTGATATCGTCGGAATCCGTGGTCTTGTATTCACTACAAAGATGGGTGAGATTTCCATTCATGCACATTCTGTAACCCTGCTGTCCAAGAGCTTACAGATTCTGCCGGAGAAGTATCACGGTCTGACCAACACTGATACTCGTTATCGTCAGCGCTATGTAGACCTGATCATGAACGAGGATGTGCGCAAGACCTTTGTGATGCGTTCCCGTATCATCAGCTGTATCCGTCGCTATCTTGACAATCAGGGCTTCTTAGAGGTTGAGACCCCGATGCTCGTTGCAAATGCAGGTGGTGCAGCTGCAAGACCGTTTGAGACCCATTACAACGCACTGGATGAGGATGTAAAGCTTCGTATCTCTCTTGAGCTGTACTTAAAGCGTCTGATCGTCGGCGGTATGGAGAAGGTTTACGAGATCGGTCGTGTATTCCGTAACGAGGGTCTTGATACCCGTCACAATCCGGAGTTCACCCTGATGGAGCTGTATCAGGCATACACCGATTACTATGGCATGATGGATCTGACCGAGAACATGTTCCGCCATATCGCAAACGAGGTGTGCGGTACCACGAAGATCCCGTATGCAGAGGTTGAGATTGATCTTGGAAAGCCGTTTGAGCGCCTGACGATGATCGATGCAATCAAGAAGTACACCGGAATTGATTTCAACGAGATCAAGACGACTGAGGAAGCAAAGAAGCTCGCAGACGAGAAGGACATCCACTATGAGGAGCGTCACGTTCGCGGTGACATCATCAACCTCTTCTTCGAGGAGTTTGTTGAGGAGCATCTGATTCAGCCGACCTTCATCATGGATCATCCGATCGAGATCTCTCCGCTGACCAAGAAGAAGCCGGATCATCCGGAGCAGGTAGAGCGTTTCGAGCTGTTCATTTACGGAAGAGAGATGTGTAACGCATACTCCGAGCTGAACGATCCGATCGACCAGAGAGAGCGTTTCAAGGCACAGGAGGCTGCACTTGCAGCTGGTGATGAGGAAGCAAATACGACCGATGAGGACTTCCTGAATGCACTTGAGATCGGTATGCCTCCGACAGGTGGTATCGGATACGGAATCGACCGTCTCGTTATGCTGTTCACCAACAGCCCGGCAATCCGTGACGTTCTGCTCTTCCCGACAATGAAGTCATTAGATGCAGGCAAGAAGTCCGCAGACAAGGCTGGCGAGAAGGCAACTGCTGGCGACAATAATGGTTTCTTTACCCCGAATGAGAAGATCGATTTCTCCAACGTAAAGATTGAACCGCTGTTCGAAGAGCAGGTAGATTTCGAGACGTTCAGCAAGTCTGATTTCCGTGCGGTAAAGGTAAAGGCATGTGAGGCTGTGAAGAAGTCCAAGAAACTGCTTCAGTTCACCCTCGATGACGGAACCGGCAAGGATCGCACAATCCTCAGCGGAATCCATGCTTACTATGAGCCGGAAGAGCTGGTTGGCAAGACCCTCGTGGCAATCACCAATCTGCCTCCGCGTGCAATGATGGGCATCGAGTCCTGTGGTATGTTACTCAGCGCAGTATGCGAGGAGAACGGCGAGGAAAAGCTGAACCTGCTGATGGTAGACAACCACATCCCGGCAGGTGCAAAGCTGTACTAAGATCTACTAAGCTGTATCAAGGCGTGCTAAAGTGAGAGTACGATAAAATCAAAGAGTGCGAGGCACGACAACTGTAAAACAGCTGGAATTTGAAATACAGAAAATGGGGCTATCGCTCGGCAACAATTTGCTAATGCGACAGCCCCATTTGCTTTAAACTTGAAATGAAATATGTTGCTTGAGTCAGGCATTTTTTACAGTGCTTATCGTTTACAAACGATTGCTGAATACAGAAGATATTTATTTATAGCAATGTCCGTTTTCTAAGGATAAGCAAGAGGAGAAACGACAGGTGCGAACCTTATCCGAAATTATTGTAAAAAGAGATTATTCTCAAAAACGTCCTTCTTCCACCTTTTATAAAGACAGTCCGTTCTGGCAGAAATTACTCTGTATCTGTTTTGTGGGTCTGCTGACGTTTGCAGGTCTGGGTGAGTGGAAGACCTTAAACAACATGCTTGGTGGCTTGCCCAAGATATTTACAGTGGGTGTGATCGCTATGACCGTGGGCTATGGGTTTATTTATCCGGATATTGAGAAATTGAAAAAAATAATCTGGTCAGCTCTTGCCTGTATGTCATTGATTGTGGCCCTGCTTCTCTGGTCCATGGTTATTTGGATGATGAATCTGAATAATATCTCTACGATGGTCAATGCCTGTTCTAAACTGGTTTTTCAGAGTATTTCTATTCTGACGGCGGTCTGTGGTGTTTATCTGTTTGGTTCCAGGACAGTTGATTTATTTACGATCGCAATGTGTATGGCGAATGCAGGAATTATGGTTTTGGAGATATCAAATTTTGGTTTGGGACCAAGTATCCAGTCGCTGATTACCTGCCTTGTGACCTTCGGTGAAGCAGAAGGTTATGCGCGCAATCTGGAAATACATGATATCACGTTTGTCTTTGGTCAGTTGGTGCTTTACTATGTAGCTTTTGCCCCTCGTGAGACGCGGAAAGAGAAACGTCAGCGTATCTTTTTTATACTGGTATGCACCTTTTTCTTTTTTGTTGGCATGAAGCGTATTGCGATTCCGGCTGTTGTATTATTTATCATGGTGGCCTACATTGTTCGTTTATTTAAAAAGAAAAAACTCATCTTTGTTCTCTGGGGAATCGCATGGGTGGGGTTCTTTTTCTTGTATCTTTACGGAGTTCGGACAGGAGTCGTTTCTCAGGTATTGGACGTTATTGGCATTGATATGATGGGACGTGACTACCTCTGGAGTCTGGCAAATGATTATTATGAGTTTTCAGTGGATTATTTTGGAAAAGGCTTTGAATACGTAGATTCCATTGTCGGTATCTGGTACAGTACAGGCTTGATCAATCATCCATATCCGTTCCACAATGATATTTTGAAAGTATTTGTGGAGATGGGATTTCCGGGATTCATTTTCTGGTCTGGGATTCAGTATATTTTTCTTCCGATTTTTTGGACGAAGTATGCGGACGACGATACGACACTTTTATACTTATGTAATCTCAGCTACATGACGATGACCTATCTTACAGACAATACATCGTTCTCTTTCTGGAGCACAATGGCATTGCGACTGATTCCTTTGGCGTATTCTGTGGAACGAAAAAAGCCTCCCAAGCCCCAGGTATGGAAACCCCGTGACAAAAAAGAGATGCATGAGCATATCCGTATTCTGATGCAGGAGTCACAGGAAGAAAACGAAGTGAAGTAAGCAGGTACAGCCATAGAGTGAGTAAATGAAATAGGTAGATGAAGTTGGTGGATTAGGCAAAGAAGCGTCAGCGAAGAAAAAATGAGTTAGTTTTCATCGCTGGCGCTTGAATTTTGGCTTCATATTAATTGGGCACGATGTCAATCGTTAGGATGAAAATACTTATTTACCATCATTCCAACGCGATCATAGATATTTTGGATGATAACAGCAAGGATGCAGGTTAGACCTAAGCATGCCAAAAAGAAAAAGACATCAAAGGGTCGTTTGTTTGACAGATAATAATTTTTCAAAATCGTGAGCACTGGAAACTGGAATAAGTAGATAAACATCGTATATCGATTCATAGTTTTTAAAATGAGATTGTTTATCTCTATTTTATCCATCAACAAAATCAGTACAAATCCAACTGGAACAAGCATGAGATTGTGAAAAATCAAATCCAGCAATCCTCGTTCCGGAACACTGAATGCAATTCCTCCGAAAATAATTTCTGCCATGATGACAAGGAAAATGGCATATTTCTTTTTTAAAAATCTGGAAATCAAATCTGCGTATTCATAAATCAATACTCCAAATGGAAATGCCAATTCACTGATGTAATAGTTTCTGTAATTGTTCCCGCTAAAATTATCGAAGTAGAGCACAATCAAAATGCCGGCAAACACAGCGCAGGTGAGACAGAGGTTTCGCAAATTTTTTGACTGGGAGAATACGCGAAATACCACATAAAAAATGAGATACAGTGCGATGATTGCGGGCATGTACCAGTTAATCAGGCTGAGTGGTTCGCTCCAGCCGAGAGCAATGTTTTTGATGAGTGCACTTGCCAAACTTGAAAAAACGGTGATCCACACCAAATTCCCGATTTTCTTTCCGAAATGATCCAGATAATTTGGCTTGTTCGCGACAGAATAAGCCAATCCATAACCAGATAAAATAAAAAAGTATCCGACGCCAAAAGTAGATATTTTTCTTAGCGGAAAGAGAATATGTGGCAAATATTTGTAGGGAAGGGTGCAGTGAGTAAATATAATCAGGATGGCAAAAATAAATCTTAACTTGTTGATTCGATTCATGACAATTTTTACATCCATGTCAGCGGTCACAAAATGAATATTCCAGGCACATAACACGGCTAAAAGGATATACAAAATAATATACACCATCAGGGATTCTCCTTTGTATAAAAATTTTCTTTGTTATCTTATAAGTTTTATCGTTTTCTGCGGTCTTTTTCTTGCCTTTTATTTTCACGATGCTTTTGTTAATGATGTTAATAAAATGCTCATGTTAATTGTGTTAATTATAAGATACGAAAGAAAAGGAACTGCTGTCAATAGTTTTTCCGGGATTCCTTTTTGTTTTTCGTATTTATTTTGATATGCGTTATTTTGGTTGATTTAGGTTTCCTCTGAGGAGTATAAAGTATAATGACAAAAAAGTATTAACGAAAATTGATGGACAGAGGGGAAGAGCTGCGAGTCATCGTTGCAGATACGGGATGGGTCTGAAGAACATGGGCTGCATAGAGGAATTCATGGAAAAACGAAAAGAAAAAAGTTGGGATGCATATCTTGTGATTGATATAAAAGAAAAAACAGGCAAGGAAGAAATATGGAAGAAGCGATTGACAGCAAAAACGGAATATGTTATGATGTTCCGGTATGAAAACGCCGAGGCCCGGTTGTATGGCCACTCCAGCCACATACCTGGTTTCCGGTAAGATTATTTAATATTTTTAAGGAGGATTTCACAATGATTTCTAAGGAAAAGAAAGCAGCTATCATCGCAGAGTACGGCAGAAAGCCGGGAGATACCGGTTCACCGGAGGTTCAGATCGCAATCCTGACCGCTCGTATCGCTGAGCTGACCGAGCACTTAAAGAGCAACATGAAGGATCATCATTCCAGACGTGGTCTGCTGAAGATGGTTGGTCAGAGACGTGGTTTACTGAACTACCTGAAGAAGACCGACCTCGAGGGTTATCGTGCACTGATCGAGAAGCTGGGTATCAGAAAGTAATTTTAGATATAAAAGGGGGCGGAGAGGGTTTCTTCTCCGCCTTGATTTGTATCTGAGCAAAAAACAGAAAATACGAAAGAACAGGAGCAGGACCCCGAAGCCGCTGCTGTACCCACAGGAACATCTATTCTGCGGGCAGAGCAGTAGTTTCGAGGAGAGATCTTTCTGTTTTTCGGGATTTTTCTGAACCAAAAAGTTTCAAGAAAGAGAGTTTTGATAAAGAGAGTTTTAATTATATTTTGATGAAAGGAAAACAAGACATGTACAAAAGTTATAGTATGGAACTTGCTGGCAGAACGCTGACCGTAGATGTGGACAGAGTTGCTAAGCAGGCAAACGGTGCAGTACTGATGCATTACGGAGATACTGTTGTACTTTCCACCGCAACCGCATCTGACAAACCGCGTGAGGGCGTTGACTTCTTCCCGCTGAGCGTAGAGTACGAGGAGAAGATGTATGCAGTTGGAAAGATCCCGGGTGGATTCAACAAGAGAGAGGGAAAGGCATCTGAGAATGCAATCCTGACCTCCCGCGTTATCGACCGTCCGATGCGTCCGCTGTTCCCGAAGGACTACCGCAACGATGTTACCCTTGACAATATCGTGATGTCCGTAGATCAGGATTGCAGTCCTGAATTGACCGCTATGCTCGGTTCCGCAATCGCAACCGCAATCTCTGATATCCCGTTTGACGGCCCGTGTGCAACGACCCAGATCGGTCTCGTAAACGGCGAGTTCGTGGTAAACCCGACTCAGGCACAGAAGATTGCTTCTGATCTGGCGCTGACCGTTGCGTCCACGAGAGAGAAAGTCATCATGATCGAGGCTGGCGCAAAGGAAGTGCCGGAGGACGTGATGATCGAGGCAATCTACAAGGCAGATTCCGTGAATAAGGAGATCATCGCTTTCGTAGACAAGATCGTTGCAGAGTGCGGAAAGCCGAAGCACAGCTACGAGAGCTGTGCTGTTCCGGAGGAGCTGTTTGAGGCAATCAAGGAGATCGTTCCGCCGGCAGAGATGGAAGTTGCTGTCTTCACCGATGACAAGCAGACCCGTGAGGCAAATATCCGTGCGATCACCGAGAAGCTCGAGGAGGCATTTGCAGACAACGAGGAGTGGCTTGCACTTCTTGGAGATGCTGTTTACCAGTACCAGAAGAAGACCGTCCGCAAGATGATTCTGAAGGATCACAAGCGTCCGGATGGCCGTGCAATCACTGAGATCCGTCCGTTAGCAGCAGAGGTTGACCTGCTTCCGCGCGTACACGGTTCCGCAATGTTCACCCGTGGACAGACCCAGATCCTCAATATCTGTACTCTGGCTCCGCTGTCCGAGGCACAGAAGTTAGATGGTCTTGATGAGCTTGAGACCACGAAGCGTTACATGCACCACTACAACTTCCCGTCCTTCTCTGTAGGCGAGACGAAGCCGTCAAGAGGACCGGGACGTCGTGAGATCGGTCATGGTGCTCTTGCAGAGCGTGCGCTTGTTCCGGTACTTCCGTCCGAGGCTGAGTTCCCGTATGCAATCCGTACCGTATCTGAGACGATGGAGTCCAACGGTTCCACCTCTCAGGCAAGTATCTGTGCATCCACGATGTCTCTGATGGCAGCCGGTGTTCCGATCAAGACGATGGTAGCAGGTATCTCCTGTGGTTTGGTAACCGGCGAGACCGATGACGATTACATCGTTCTGACCGATATCCAGGGTCTTGAGGATTTCTTTGGCGATATGGACTTCAAGGTAGGCGGAACTCACAAGGGTATCACTGCAATCCAGATGGATATCAAGATTCACGGTCTGACCCGCCCGATCATCGAGGAGGCAATCCGCAGAACCCGTGAGGCAAGACTTTACATTCTCGATGAGGTTATGGCAAAGGCAATCTCCGAGCCGAGAAAGACCGTTGGCAAGTATGCTCCGAAGATCGACCAGATCAGCATTGATCCGCAGAAGATCGGTGATGTTGTCGGAAAGCAGGGTTGCGTGATCAATAAGATCATCGAGGAGACCGGCGTGAAGATCGACATCTCTGAGGACGGAAACGTTGCAGTTTGCGGAACCGATCAGGAAATGATTGATCGTGCAAAAGAGATCATCCACAACATCGTTACCGATATTGAGCCGGGTCAGGTGATTACGGGTAAGGTTGTTCGCATCATGCCGTTCGGCGCATTTGTTGAGCTGAAGCCGAAGAAGGATGGAATGATTCACATTTCCCGCCTGTCTGACCGCCGTGTTGAGAAGGTTGAGGATGTGGTAAATATCGGCGATACCGTAACCGTTAAGGTACTTGATGTAGACAAAGCTGGCAAGATCAGCCTGAGCATGAAGCCGGGTGACCTTGCAAAGAAGGACAGTGAAAACTAGTTTTATGAGAACAAAAAATATAAATGGCTTTCTTACCGGAATGCTGGCTACCGTTATGGTAGCCGGCACTTCCTTTTCGGCACAGGCAGAAGTGATTGTGCCGGCAAACGAATTGACGACAGAAGTAAAGCAGGAGTCCCCGACAACTGCGACCACAGAGACAACCACAGAGACGACGCAGGCGGCTGTCCAGACTTCACCGGCACCGGTGACATCTGAGACGCAGGCGACTCCGACAGCTCCGACTGCCTCCTCCACTCCGACTCCGTCTTCCGGAACCGTCACGTCTGGAACGGTTACGTCCGGCTCAACAACAACCTCCGGTTTTTCCACCGGAACGGGTTCACCGGTCATCGGACCGGGAATGAGCACTTCCAACTCTGTGGGACCGGGCGTGTCTGGAATCGGGGGGATGATTCCCCAGGTTACAGAGTCGACGAACACGACAGACGGAACGAGTGCGTTTGCGGGAACCGTGACCGACCCGATTGTCAAAGTGGCAGAGAAGTATACCTATGACCAGATGAGTCAGGATATTCAGAAGTTATCAGCGCGTTATGGAAGCCATATGAAAGTGAATGTGATCGGCACCTCGTTGGACGGCAGAAATCTCTATGAGATTGTAGTCGGCAATCAGAATGCGCCGAAGCATATCCTGATTCATGCAGGCATCCATGCGAGAGAGTATATGACGCCCCTTCTTGTGATGAAGCAGTTGGAGTACGGTCTGGCATTTTACGATAGCGGAAGCTACAATGGAACGCCACTTTCCCAGCTCTTTAATCAGGTTGCCATTCACTATGTTCCGATGGTTAATCCGGACGGAATCTCCATCAGCCAGTTTGGAGAGAGCGGAATTCGCTCTGAGACTCTGCGTCAGCAGATTCGCCAGTGCTATGAGAATGACAAGGAACTCGGAAGAACGAGTTCAACGTATGAGCGTTACCTCCTTTATTGGAAGGCAGATGCGAGAGGAACGGATTTGAACCAGAACTTCCCGGCTGACTGGGATCAGGTAAGCAGTTCCCCGAAGCCGTCTTATGGCACTTACAAGGGAACGAGTTCTCTGTCTGAGCCGGAGAGTCAGGCACTTGCAAATCTTGCTCTGTCAAGAAACTGGGCGTTGACGATCAGCTATCACAGCATGGGAAATCTCATTTACTGGGATTATGCAGGGAACAAGGTCAAAGAGACATCCAAGGCTTTGGCAGACCTCATGGCGTCCAAGACAGGCTATCGTCTGGGCGGATCAAGTGGTCACGGCGGTTTCAAGGATTGGGTACAGATTAAGGACAGTCCGATTCCGAGTGTGACGATTGAGGTTGGAAGTGTCACCTGCCCGATGCCGGTTTCCGAATTCCCGGCAGTATGGCAACACAACAAAGAAGTCTGGGTTTCTGCGATGGAATTTGCAATCCAGCACTAGACACAGACTCATGAATTACCAGAAAAATATGGATAAGGACATTCAAATGAAAAGTAGACGTTTGAGACACTTTTTGTTTGAGTGTCCTTTTTATTTTCTGTAAAAATGTGGATTGTGCAGAATGGAAAAATTCTCCTGTAAAAATACTGTTTATTTTACAGGGAAACACTGCTCTTTTTTCAATACCCGGTTGAAAATTGCAAAGTTTCTATGGTATAGTGAAATTGTTGTGGCTGTGAAAAAGAGAGAAAAGAGAGAAAAACGGACAGTCACGGTTTGCTTATACGCAAACGCGGAGAAAGGGGAAACTATGTCAATCAACGATGTTTCAAACCTGTTTGGTTTTCTGGGCGGACTCGGCATGTTCCTGTACGGCATGAGCATCATGGCGGATGGTATGCAGAAGACGGCGGGAAGCAAGATGAGTACGTTTCTTGGAAAACTGACAAACAACCGTGTGATGGCAATTGCGCTCGGCGCCCTGATCACGGCGATCATCCAGAGCAGTGGTGCGACGACGGTTATGGTAGTCGGTTTCGTAAGTGCGGGAGTGCTGAACCTGACGCAGGCAGTCGGTGTCATCATGGGTGCCAATATCGGTACGACGATCACGGCATGGATCGTCTCGATGAGCCAGCTCGGGGACACGATGAAGGTGCTCAACCCGGGATTTTATGCGCCATGTATAATCGGAATCGGAGCACTGCTTCTGGTCTTTGCCAAGTCCCAGAAGAAACATATGGTAGGAGAGATTGCAATCGGTCTGGGATTGCTGTTTATGGGTCTGAGCCTGATGTCAGGATCAATCTCACCGTACACCGATGCGCCGATTTTTGCGCAGGCCTTCGCGGTACTCGGAAAAAATCCGATTCTCGGCATGATTGTCGGTGCGATTGTCACAGCGATTCTTCAGAGTTCATCGGCATCAGTCGGTATTCTTCAGACACTTGCGCTTAACGGCATCGTGACGACGAGTGCGGCAATCTACATCACGCTCGGTCAGAATATCGGTTCCTGTGTGACTGCAATGCTTTCCAGTATGGGTGGAAGCCGGACGGCAAAGCGTGCGGCAGTGATTCATCTGAGCTTTAATACGATCGGAGCATTGATTTTCGGTATCGGTGGTTTTGTGTGGTTTGCCCTGCGACCGGATATCGGACTTTCCAATATCACAGCAGTTCAGATCTCTATATTCCACACAGTATTTAACCTCGTGAATACGACAATTCTCTTCCCGTTTGCAAATCAGCTTGTCAAGCTGTCCGGCATGATTGTCAAGGGTGAGGATGAGGACGAGGAGAAGGATGAGGATGAGGCATCTGCGACTCTCAAGCACCTTGACGAGCGTATCTTCGAGTCCCCGGCATTTGCCGTTGAGACGGCGGCTCTTGAGGTTGTCCATATGGCGCAGATTGCGATGGGAAATGTCAAGACAGCTCTCGATGCGATTCTGACGGAGAATGTTGAGGAAATTCAGAACGTGTATAAGACGGAAAAAACTCTGAATAATATGGAAAAATTCCTGACCGAGTATCTGATCAAAGTCGACAATCTGTCGCTGACTGAGAAACAGAAAAAACTCGTCAACAACCTGTTTTACAGTGCGAGTGACATTGAGAGAATCGGAGACCATGCAGAAAACCTTGCAGAGCAGGCGGAGTACATGGTGGAACATAAGCTCATGTTCTCTGAGACCGGTCTTGATGATTTGAAATCGATCAGCACGAGTGCGATCAAGGCGTTCCAGTATGCGATTGAGGCACGCCAGAACGGAGATATGGATTCCGTGCGAAAGGTCAGCCAGTATGAGGACGATGTGGACAGCCAGGAGGAGGAGATGCGCGAGAAGCACATCGAGCGTCTGACGAAGGGAAACTGCGATCCGTCCGCCGGTATCGTTTTCCTCGATATCATCAGCAATCTGGAGCGTATTTCCGATCATGCCTACAACCTTGCCGGTTATGTGAAGGATGAGATGTAACTTGACCAGATTTTTTTTGATCGGAATGTAAAGTTTTGGAAAAAACTATGCTAAAAAAACGTCAAGCTGAGCCTTGAATATTCTGAAAAGAAATACAAAACCTCAGGAAACAGCAAAAAAATGTAAAAATTTAAGAAGAAACCTGTGAAAAAGAGTGAGACAAAAGAAAAAACATCAAGAAGAGTTTTTAAAATGCAAAAAAACTACTTGCTATTTTATAGAGAATTGGGTAGAATAGAGACAGGTTGATTATAATTTAACAATCATTAAATTTTTAACAAGCAGGAGGATTTCATCATGGCAGTAAAAGTAGCAATCAATGGTTTTGGCCGTATCGGTCGTCTGGCATTCCGTCAGATGTTTGGAGCAGAGGGTTACGAGGTTGTTGCAATCAACGACTTAACCGATCCGAAGATGCTGGCACACCTGCTGAAGTATGATACCGCTCAGGGTGGATACGCTGGTCACATTGGCGAGGGCAAGCACACCGTTGAGGCGGGAGAAGACTCCATTACCGTAGATGGCAAGAAGATTACAATTTATAAAGAGAAGGATGCAAAGGATCTTCCGTGGGGCGAGATCGGTGTTGACGTAGTTCTGGAGTGCACCGGCTTCTACACCTCCAAGGAGAAGTCTCAGGCTCACATCGACGCTGGCGCTAAGAAGGTAGTTATCTCTGCTCCGGCTGGTAACGATCTGAAGACCATCGTTTACAGCGTAAACGAGAAGACCCTGACTGCTGAGGATACCATCATTTCCGCAGCATCCTGCACCACCAACTGTCTGGCTCCGATGGCAAAGGCTCTGAATGACTACGCTCCGATCCAGTCTGGTATCATGAGCACCATTCATGCTTACACCGGCGACCAGATGATTCTGGATGGCCCGCACAGAAAGGGTGATCTGAGAAGAGCAAGAGCAGGCGCTGCAAACATCGTTCCGAACTCCACCGGCGCAGCTAAGGCAATCGGTCTGGTTATCCCGGAGCTGAACGGCAAGCTGATCGGTTCTGCACAGCGTGTTCCGGTTCCGACCGGTTCTACCACCATCCTGACCGCTGTTGTTAAGGGTGCAGACGTAACCAAGGAAGGCATCAATGCAGCAATGAAGGCAGCAGCTAGCGAGTCCTTCGGCTACAACGAGGATCCGATCGTTTCTTCCGATGTTATCGGTATGAAGTACGGTTCTCTGTTCGATGCAACTCAGACCATGGTTTCCAAGATTGCAGACGATCTGTACGAGGTTCAGGTTGTTTCATGGTATGATAACGAGAACTCTTACACCAGCCAGATGGTTCGTACCATCAAGTACTTCGCAGAGCTGGCTTAATTTCACCGATGCAGACTCGGCAGACGGACAGGCATGAACATGAGAAATGTCTGAAATTTGCCTGAGAACAGGAGAAATCAAAGAAGACTCATCAAGGGGTCCGGTCTCAGAGAGGGCCGGACCTCTTTTTGCTTCATGGGAGAGAGGCGAATCCTGTGATAGGAAAGCGCTGATTCTGTGAGACGGATGAGACAGAAATAGTTCATTTTTTGAAATGGAAGGAGCGACATCTGCTATGTTAAATAAGAAGAGTGTTGACGATTTAAAGAATGTAAAAGGCAAGAGAGTCCTGGTTCGTTGCGATTTCAACGTACCGTTAAAGAATGGTGAGATCACCGATGAGACCCGTATCGTGGCAGCTCTGCCGACGATCAACAAGCTGATCGGCGAGGGCGCAAAGGTTATCCTGTGCTCCCATCTCGGAAAAGTTAAGAACGGCCCGAACGAGGGTGAGTCCTTAGCACCGGTTGCAAAGCGTCTGTCTGAGAAGCTGGGCAAGGAAGTTGTTTTCGTTTCCGATTACCATGTAACCGGCGAGGCAGCTACCGAGGCAGTTGCAAAGATGAACGAGGGCGATGTTGTTCTGCTTCAGAATACCCGTTTCCGTGGCGCTGAGGAGACCAAGAACGGCGAGGAGTTCAGCAAGGAGCTGGCTGATCTGGCTGACGATTATGTATGTGATGCATTCGGTTCTTCTCACCGCGCACATGCTTCTGTTGCAGGCGTTACCAAGTACATCGCCGAGAAGGGTGGTACCAATGCAGTTGGTTACCTGATGCAGAAAGAGATCGACTTCCTGGGCAATGCAGTTGAGAAGCCGGTTCGTCCGTTCGTTGCAATCCTGGGCGGTGCTAAGGTTGCTGATAAGCTGAACGTAATCTCCAACCTGCTTGAGAAGTGCGACACCCTGATCATCGGTGGTGGTATGGCATTCACCTTCTTAAAGGCTGAGGGCAAGAATGTTGGTAAGTCTCTGGTAGACGACACCAAGCTTGACTACTGCAAGGAGATGATGGAGAAGGCTGAGAAGCTCGGCAAGAAACTCCTGCTTCCGGTTGACGCTGTTACCGCTGGCGCATTCCCGGACCCGATCGATGGACCGATCGAGGTTGAGGTTGTATCTGCTGATGGCATCGCTGAGGACAAGATGGGTCTGGATATCGGACCGAAGACCGCAGAGATGTATGCAGAGGCTGTTAAGACTGCAAAGACCGTTGTATGGAACGGACCGATGGGCGTATTCGAGAACCCGACTCTGGCAAAGGGTACAATCGCAGTAGCAGAGGCTCTGGCAGAGACCGACGCAACTACCATTATCGGTGGTGGTGATTCCGCAGCAGCTGTTAACCAGCTTGGATTCGCAGATAAGATGAGCCACATCTCTACCGGTGGCGGTGCATCCCTGGAGTTCTTAGAGGGTAAGACTCTTCCGGGCGTAGCAGCAGCTGACGATAAGGAATAATAAAAACGAATAAATAAAAGATGCTTTTGGAGTCTCATCTGGATTTGGGGTGTTGAGCGGGAAAAATATGTTTGGATGTATTTTTCTCGTTCACTCCCTGAAGGCGGGGAGACTCTGAATTGCATAGTGGGGAAACACAAGGGAACCCAAAAGGAACCTAGAGGAACAAAAGGAGAAGAAAATCATGGGAAGAAAGAAAATTGTTGCAGGTAACTGGAAAATGAACATGACTCCGAGCGAGGCAGTTGCTCTGATCGATACCTTAAAGCCGTTAGTAAAGAATGATGACGTAGATGTTGTATTCTGCGTTCCGGCAATCGACATCATTCCGGCAATCGAGGCTGCAAAGGGAAGCAACATTCAGATCGGCGCTGAGAATATGTACTTCGAGGAGAAGGGTGCATACACCGGAGAGATTTCCCCGAACATGCTGACTGACGCAGGTGTTAAGTATGTCATCATCGGACATTCTGAGAGAAGAGAGTACTTTGCTGAGACTGATGAGACTGTAAATAAGAAGGTTCTCAAGGCATTTGAGCATGGTCTGACTCCGATCATCTGCTGTGGCGAGACCTTAACTCAGAGAGAGCAGGGCATCACGATCGACTGGATTCGCCAGCAGATCAAGATTGCTTTCCTGAACGTAACCGCAGATCAGGCTAAGACTGCTGTCATCGCTTACGAGCCGATCTGGGCAATTGGAACCGGTAAGGTTGCAACGACCGAGCAGGCTCAGGAAGTTTGCTCCGCAATCCGTGCATGCATCGGAGAGATCTACGATGAGGCAACCGCAGAGGCAATCCGCATCCAGTACGGCGGTTCTGTATCTGCAAAGAGCGCACCGGAGCTGTTCGCACAGGCAGACATCGATGGTGGTCTTGTAGGTGGCGCATCTCTGAAGCCAGACTTCGGCGCAATCGTAAATTATAACAAATAATTTATTTACACTTGTTTTTCTGTGTAGTAAAATTCAAGGGGCAGGAGGAATCCTGCCCCGATTTTGTTTTTGTAGGAAATAGAGTGGTGAGCGGGTACGGCTTCAACAGCGCAATAAGTCCTGCAAACGCGCTCTCGCTCCGGGTTCGACGTAGCGGTGCATAAGAGCGCAAAGTACGCGCTCTAAGCACCAACGTCTCACACGGGTTTGCAGTGACTTTTTCGCTGTGAAGCCTGATTTGAATACAATGAAAAATTATTTGCTAGATATTAGATTGTATGGGAGAGGGGGAGTTTTCTATCGCTGACTGGGATAAAAATAATAAGACAAAAACGCAAAATATGGGATTAGAGACAAAAATTAGTGAGAAAAAGAGACGCTACTGGCAGTATGCGAAAAACATGGGAGTCGTGTTTTTCTTCATGTCGATTGCGACGCTCGGTGCGCTTGCGTATCTTCATCTTGGACAGAATGATGCGAGTGTGTCGATCATCTACGTGCTTGCCGTGATGTTCACGGCGCGCTGTACGACCGGATATGTGGCCGGAATTGTCGCTTCTCTGCTAGGTGTGTTCTGTGTGAATTTTGCATTCACTTATCCGTATATGAGTCTGAACTTTTCGATTGACGGCTATCTCGTGACGTTTGGCGGAATGATGATCATTTCCTCGATCACGAGTGTGACGACGACCCAGCTGAAAGAGAAAAATAAGATTTTAAAAGAGCGTGACAAGATGCTTCTTGAGGCAGAGAAGGAGACGATGCGTGCAAACCTTCTGCGTGCGGTTTCCCATGATCTACGGACTCCGCTGACCGGAATGATCGGAATGGCAAATGCCTATCTTGAGGGTGGGGATCACATGTCGGAGAGTGAGAAGCGGGAGATGGTCGCAAACATCCGGGAGGATGCAAACTGGCTCTTGAATATGGTCGAAAATCTGCTCACGGTCACGCGAATTCAGGTTGGAGATACCAAGGTCAACACAAACCCGGAACCACTTGAGGAAGTAGTCTCTGAGGCAATGATGCGTTTTCGTCGCCGTCTGCCGAAGGCGAAGGTGCGCGTCAGCGTTCCGGATGAATTTCTGATGGTTCCGATGGATGCGATGCTGATTGAGCAGGTGATCATCAATCTGCTTGAGAATGCAGTTTACCATTCCGGCGTTGAGGATGAGATCGAATTTCGGGTGACAAAGGAAGCGGAAAATGCCGTTTTCCATATCCGGGATTTCGGAAAGGGCATTGATCCGGCACGGTTGGATACGATTTTTGACGGCGTTGGAATCGATAAAAACGGCAGTGGAGATTCGCACAAGGGAATGGGAATCGGACTGACGATCTGTAAGACGATCATCACTGCGCATCACGGTACAATCTGTGCAGTAAACCATGACCGGGGAGCTGAATTTATTTTTACATTACCGCTTGGGGAGGAAAAAAATGAACAATAAGCCAACGATTTTGATTATTGAAGACGAAAAGACGATTGGAAATTACATAGAAACGATTGTGACTTCAAATGGATACAAGGCACTCTGCGCACAGAATGGAATGTCAGGTCTCTCGCTGTGCACCTCTCATCATCCGGATCTGATTCTTCTCGATCTGGGACTGCCGGATATCGACGGAATGGAGGTTCTTCGCAAAGTCAGAGAGTTTGCCTCGATTCCGGTGATCGTGATTTCTGCTCGTACCTTGGAGAGAGAGAAGGTGATAGCGCTCGATGCGGGAGCAGATGATTACATCACGAAACCGTTTGGATCGGAGGAGCTTCTCGCAAGAATCCGGACTGCCCTGCGTCACAGCGTCCAGTCTGCCGACAAACCTCGTGCAGTTGTCTATGAGAGTGACGGACTTCGAATTGATTTTGATAAGCGTCTCGTGACTCTCGATGGAAATGAGGTGCATCTGACTCAGATTGAGTACAAGCTCGTCTCCCTGCTCGCGCAGAATGCGGGAAAGGTTCTGACCTACGATCTGATTTTAAAGGAAATCTGGGGTCCTTACGCCGACACCGATAACCAGATTTTGCGCGTAAATATGGCAAACATTCGCAGAAAACTCGAGAAGAACCCGGCGGAACCGCATTACATCAACACGGAGATCGGCGTGGGATACCGTATGCGGGAATAATGCAGATGAATGAACGAAGGGCAGGTGAATTCCGAAAATCAACTACCCTGCTGTCCGGCATTGATGATCTTCCACGCGCCGGATTTGCTTGATCGCGCAATGCTGACCGTGTGAAATGAATTTCCCGTGCGTCTGTCCTGAACGGTCAGGATCTTATAGATGATCAGGTTGCCGGGCCCGTATTCCGCCTCGATCCCGGCGTTGTGGTAGAGTGCAAAGTCGCCGTCGAGCGGGTAGATCTGATCGACGCCTTCCCCGTCGGAGGAGGATTCGTTGAAATACGACTGGGCGAGATCCTCAGTCTCGTTTAGCTCTTTTTCCGTCAATGCCTCGATGTAGGAGGGGGCATCCTCGGAGAATGAGGCGGGTGCAGCAGTCTCCATCGCAAAGCGTTCGGGCGGAAGTTCGTCTGCAAGCTCAGACGGAATCATATTGAGCGCGTTTCTCTCGGCTTCGGAGAGGGAGTCATAGAAATGCAGCCATTTGAGGGTGTCTTTCGAGACATCCTTTTTCTTTTTGTAAATGCCCTCGTACTCGATCGTGTCATCCGCGAGAAAGAGCATGTACTGTCCGTTTAAGCGGACTGCGACAGCTCCGTCATGGAGAAGAATGCAGGGCGCACCGAGACACGAAAAATTCGCCTCACCGTTTTTGGAGGGGCGCTCACTGTTTCCGACAATGTGAGTGATCGAGAGCGTCGCATGCTTGCCATTTAAATGAGCCTTACGCCCTGTCGCACTCAGGCAGGTTTCCTCAAAATAGACCATCTGGGAGGAAGTACCTGAATCATCGGAGAACGTTGTCTCAGTGCCTGAAGTCCGGTCGTCAGACAGATTTTGTGATGGATCTTGAAGCGAGTTCTGTGGTTGATCCTGAGATGATTGATTGGTATTTTGATTCTGATTCTGGCGCTGCCTGTCGGCAGAATCTCGTCTGTGTTGTGAATTTGAAAAATGCCCTGCATGAGCTTGTCCCGATGTGGTCGAGGAAACCTCAGAGGAGAAGATCTGGCATCCGGTCAGAAGGATTCCGAGGGTCAGAATCGTTATGATAAGCGTTAAAAATCTGCGCATAAAATCGTACACTCCTTTTCGTTAGTGTTATTATATCAAACTGTGACCGGAAAAGATTTAAGATATCCGAAAGATTTGCGGAAATCCTCTGGTCAAAAGCAAGAAAATCTGCTATCATCACTGTGTTATGCGAAAATTAGCGTAAAAATGCGGAAAAATATAGGTAAAAAATCAAAAATAAAAATATACGCGAAATGCAGAAGAAAGGGAAATAGGTAAGTTTAAAAATGGCAGGAAGTAAAAATGGAATCGTAGTTCTCGGAGCAGTATTTGTAGATATCAAGGGCTTTCCGGAGGATATCTACATTCCGGACGGTAGAAATGCCGGTCGTGTCGAGTACATTCACGGCGGAGTAAGCCGAAATGTCGTGGAAGATATCGCAAATATGGAGCTGAGACCGACGTTCCTTGGCATTGTCGATGATTCTGCGCTCGGTGAGGCAGTTATTCGCAAATTAAAGAATCACAAGGTAAATACGGAGTACATGAAGACGATTCCGAATGGAATGGGAACCTGGCTGGCAGTCTTTGACAACAGCGGAGATTTGGCCGGATCGATTTCCCAGCGCCCGGACCTGATGCCGATTCTGTCGATTCTCGAGGAGCACGGAGATGAGATCATCGAGAACTGTGATTCTGTGATTCTGGAAGTTGATATCGACAAGGAGATCGTCAAGAAGGTGGTTCAGCTTTGCGAGAAGTACGACAAGAAGCTCTACGGTGTGGTCAGCAACATGAGCATTGCGGTTGAGCGTCGGGACTTCCTCAAGAGCTTTGACTGCTTTATCTGCAATCAGCTTGAGGCAGGAATCTTTTTTGCAGATGACTACAGTGAGAAGACACCGCAGGAGCTTTGTGACATTCTCACGGAGCGCCTGAAAGTCGCAAAGATTCCGTCTATGATCGTGACGATGGGCGCACAGGGTTCTGTCTACGCAGATGATCAGGGACATTGCGGATATTGCCCGGTACAGAAGGTGACCGTAAAAGATACGACAGGTGCAGGTGATGCATTCTGTGCAGGTGCGGCAAGTGCACTGACCTACGGAAAGACGCTCGCTGAGGCAGTGGAGATCGGAACAAGACTCTCTGCATCTGTTATCACCTCTTCCGAGAATGTCTGCCCGCGTTTCCAGCCGGAGGAGTTCGGCATCAACGCTGAGAGATAATGAAAGACGCTGAGAGATAAAGCGGGATAAAGAGTAGGCGACGAAAGATCTATGATTCTTGCTGTTTGGGAATCACCGAAAATCGGGATTGCGCATAGAATACACCAGAAATGGGGTGGGTTCTATGCGTTTTTCTGATCTAAAACGAAAGGAAGTCGTCAATATCTGCGACTGCAAAAGGCTCGGATTTGTCGGGGATCTCGATTTCGATCCGAAGACCGGGTGTATCAAACATCTGATCGTTCCGGAGGCGGGATGCATCTGCGGAATCTTCGGACATGAGAAAGAATATGTGATTCCATTTGGCGATGTCAAGCAGATCGGGGATGATTTGATTCTCGTGGAAATGAAAAAGCCGAAAGATGCAGAAAAACCGTGCAAAGACGGCAAAAAATGACGGAAATAAAGGAAAAATTGCTTGCATATCTATGCATGGTCATGTAAAATGAAGCTATTCAAAAAGTATTCAAAAAAGAGAAAAAACTTGTAAAGAAGAAAGAAAACAAGAAGAAATCTTGTTGAAAAGAAAGATAAGAGAAAATAAGATAGTTACTGCACACGGGTAGGCATTTTCTGAACTGAAAATGCCGTATGATACAGGGATGGTAGCAGATTTTGCCGATTTGGAATGCGAAGCATCGGCAAAATCCGTTGCTGTTTGCGCAACGCGTGAACAGTAACACTGGTGAAAATCCGAGAGACGAAAGAGAGGGGAGACAATCAGTGAAATGTCCATTTTGTGGTGCTGCCGATACAAAGGTCATCGATTCAAGACCTGCGGATGACAATAGTTCGATTCGCCGTCGCCGTCAGTGCGAGACCTGCGGAAAGCGCTTTACGACTTATGAGAAATTAGAAACCATGCCACTTATGGTGATCAAGAAAGACCGCTCGCGCGAGGAGTATGACCGCTCCAAAATTGAGGCAGGGATTGTCAATTCCTGTCACAAGCGTCCGGTATCGACCCAGCAGATCAATGCGGCGATTGATGAGATTGAGAATCAGATCTTCAACATGGAAGAGAAGGAAGTGGAGACCTCCGTGATCGGAGAGCTTGTGATGGCAAGACTCCAGAAACTCGATGAGGTTGCCTATGTGAGATTTGCGTCCGTTTACCGGGAATTCAAAGATGTGAATACGTTCATGGAAGAACTGGGAAAACTGTTAAAGAAGCAGGAAGTACAGGATAAGTAGCAACACAGCAGTACAAGAAAAACGAATAGTACAAGAAAAGCAAATAACTAGAAAAGAAGATAAGTAGAAAAGCAGTCATATAAGAGTAATACAGGAGTATTGCGTGAACAGGAACACAGAATAGGGGAAGAGCATGCTGGAACGTTTTTATCCAAAAGAGTGGGTCGACAGCACCTACGAGATTGACTGGGAATCGTGGTACGAGAAGGGAATTCGAGGTGCTGTCTTTGACATTGATAATACCCTTGTTCCTCATGGCGCCCCCGCAGATGAGAGGGCGGTTGTATTGTTTTCGCGTCTGCATGCGATGGGAATGAAGACCTGCCTGCTCTCAAACAACAAGGAGCCGAGAGTCAGATCGTTTGCCGATCAGGTGGATTCCCCGTATATTTACAAGGCGGGAAAGCCGTCTGTAAAGAACTATCGGAAGGCGATGGAGAGGATGGAAACCGATGAGAAGAACACGATCTTTGTCGGCGATCAGCTCTTTACGGATGTCTACGGGGCAAATCGCAGTGGGATTTACGGGATTCTTGTCAAACCGATCAACCCGAAGGAGGAGATTCAGATCGTGCTGAAACGGTATCTCGAGGCGATCGTACTTTATTTTTACAGGAAAAGTCTAAAAAAGGCTTGATTGACAGGGAAAATCAGGGATGCGCGAAAAAAAACAGTTGAAAAAACAGGATGTTTATTATAAAATAAGATAGATTATGAGCGAGTACGCAAATTCAAGGAGGAATATCACATGATTTCAGCAGGTGATTTTAGAAACGGAATTACCCTGGACATGGATGGAGCTGTTTATCAGATCGTAGAGTTCCAGCATGTAAAACCGGGTAAGGGCGCTGCATTTGTAAGAACCAAAATTAAGAACGTTATGACCGGAGCAGTTGTAGAGAGAACTTTCCGTCCGACCGAGAAGTTCCCGGCTGCAAGAATTGACCGTGTAGATATGCAGTATCTGTACGAGGATGGCGATCTGTACAACTTCATGAACATGGAGAACTATGAGCAGATGGCTCTGGCTAAGGACGTAATCGGCGATGCTCTGAAGTTCGTGAAAGAGAACGAGACCGTTAAGATCTGCTCTTACAACGGCAAGGTATTCTCTGTTGAGCCTCCGCTGTTCGTAGAGCTGGAGATCACCAACACCGAGCCGGGCTTCAAGGGTGATACCGCACAGGGTGCAACCAAGCCGGCTACCGTAGAGACTGGTGCTACCGTATATGTACCGCTGTTCGTAGACAACGGCGACAAGATCAAGATTGATACCCGTACTGGTGAGTATCTGTCCAGAGTTTAATAAAAATTTGATTTTGTGAAAAAAGACCCTTTGGGAGACAGGCTGTTTTCCGAAGGGTTTTTTTGTATAGATGTGCCAGGGCATATTCTTTTTGTATGACAGGAAATTGCAAGTAAACTGCAAGTAAATGGCAGATAAATGAGGGGTTTTGCTTATGGGAGAGAATGGAGAGAGATCAAGAACGATGCGGATTCGCGGTGTCGTGGAGCGAATCACCTACCAGAATCCGGAAAATGGCTACACCGTCTTAAAGTGCGCGGTCAAGAATTACAGCGATCTTGTGACGGTCGTCGGAAATCTTCTCGATGTCAACGTCGGCTCGGTTCTTTTAGTCGACGGAAACTGGAAGATTGACAGCAAATACGGGCGACAGTTTCTGGCGGAGAGCTGGGAGGAGACGATGCCTGCGACCGTTTTCGGGATTGAGAAATATCTCGGTTCTGGTCTGATCAAGGGAGTCGGACCCAAGTTTGCAAAGCGGATTGTGCAGAAGTTCGGGACAGAGACGATCGAGGTGATTGAGAGCGATGAAAAGCGCCTGCTGGAAGTGGAGGGGATCGGCAAGAAGCGAATCCAGATGATTCATGAGAGCTGGGAGAAGCAGAAGGAGATCAAGAATATCATGCTGTTTCTTCAGGATCACGGGGTCAGCACGGCATTTGCGGGGAAAATCTATCGTCAGTACGGCAATGAGAGCATCCAGATCGTGAAGGAAAATCCGTTTCGCCTTGCGGATGACATCTGGGGAATCGGTTTTCGGACCGCAGATGGGATTGCACAGAAACTGGGATTCGAAAAAGATGATTTTGCGCGAATCCGGAGCGGAATCATGTATACACTCAGCGCACTCGCAGATGAAGGGCATGTCTATGCGGAGCGGGAACAGTTGATCAAGAAGGCAGTGGAGCTTCTCGAAGCAGATGAGATGTGCATTGCCGGGGCGATTGAGAAGATGCGGGAGAATAAGGATCTGATCTGTGAAGCGTGGAGAGAGGAAGAGGGGGATTCCATCTATCTTCCACCATTTTATTATGCGGAGACGGGTGTCGCATCAAGACTTCGGCGGTTGACTCAGACACCGGCTCAGGATCGTCTTTGGACATCTTTGATGCAGGCAAGGCAGAAGACAGGAAACCAAGATCTTTCCGTCGATGTCAAAAAGATTCAGGAGCGCGTCCATATGGAGTACGATGAGGTGCAGACCGAGGCGATTCGCCAGTCGGCGGTTTCAAAAGTCATGGTGCTCACGGGTGGACCGGGAACCGGAAAGACGACGACAACGCAGGGAATCATCACGGCATTTCAGTCGTTTGGATTAAAGATTCTGCTTGCAGCGCCGACGGGGCGGGCGGCAAAGCGAATGACCGAGGCGACAGGACTTGAGGCGAAGACGATTCACCGACTTTTGGAGTGCAAACCGCCGGAAGGTTACCAGAAAAACGAGGAGAATCCGCTTGAGGGCGATGTGCTGATTGTCGATGAATGCTCGATGATCGACATTGTGCTGATGAACTCACTGCTTAAAGCAATTCCGCTGGGAATGCGTTTGATTCTCGTCGGAGATATTGACCAGCTTCCGTCTGTCGGCGCGGGAAATGTCCTGCGTGACATCATGGATTCCGGGACCGTTCCGGTGATCCGTCTGACGAGGATTTTCAGGCAGGCACTCAGCAGTCGAATCATCACGAATGCGCACCGGATCAATCAGGGACAGATGCCTGACATCTCAAATGGAGCGGACACGGATTTCTTCTTCACATCGAAGGAAGAGCCGGAGGAGGCAGCGGAAGAGATCGTGAAGCTCGTCAAGACAAAACTGCCAAGATATTATGCGGTTGCGCCGTCACAGATTCAGGTGCTCACGCCGATGCAACGCGGTGTTGTCGGCGCAGGAAAATTAAATCTGATGCTTCAGGAAGCCTTAAATCCGCAGGGTGACCAGCTTTTTAGAAGTGGATATGCCTACCGCATTAATGACAAGGTGATGCAGATCCGCAACAATTATGAGAAAGAAGTCTTTAACGGGGACATCGGGCTCGTTGTGTCCGTGGATATGCAGAATCGAGTGCTCAGTGTGGATTTTGATGGACGGATAGTCTCATATGAATCGACGGAACTGGACGAGATCGTGCATGCCTACGCGACGACAATCCATAAGGCGCAGGGCTCGGAATATCCGATTGTGGTCATGCCGGTGCTGATGAGTCATTTTGTGATGCTCCAGCGCAATCTGATCTACACAGGAATCACCCGTGCGAAGAAGGTGCTCGTGATTGTCGGCACAAAGAAGGCGCTGGCATACGCAGTGCGAAATGTGACCGTCACAAAACGCAATACGCATTTGAAGATGCGGTTGCGGGAGAGTGGGGAGAATACGTTTCCAATGGGGGAGTTTCCGTTTGGAGAGTTTGAGGAAAACTGGAACTTTTAAATATGTACTTTTTTTCTGAGGCATTGAGTTGAGGATATGTGACCCATCATGTATAATATATGTGAAATGGCGAATGAGTTTTATTATAAGATCTGATAGAGGTATCAATGGATAATTTAATAGATATAAATGCTTATCCGGTAAAAACAACACTAGAAATTCTTTTACAGGATAAAACAACCAAGAAAAACATTATTTGGGCAACAGATGCCTATTCTGAAAGGGGAGATGGATTTCAGGATAAAGATCATATCGATATTATGGCGGTAAAAGGTCTTTATTCGATTGATTTGCAATCCAGAACAGAGAAAAATATAGATGAGCAACAGGCACGAACTCGCAAAAAGGCAGAAGTGTTTACTCCTGTTTGGCTGTGTAACAAAATGAATAATTATGTTGAAGAGCAATGGTTTGGGAAAAAAGATATATTTAATATTGAAAATGAAGAAGAACATACTTGGATTGTAAATCAGGAAAAGATTCCGTTTGATGAAAAAAACACTTGGAAGTCCTATGTTGATTCAAGACGATTGGAAATTACTTGTGGAGAAGCACCGTATTTGGTATCCAGATATGATGTTACTACGGGTGAAATGATTTTACCACTTGCTCGTCGGATTGGTATTTTAGATAGAAAATTACGAGTCGTAAATGAAAATGCTGTCCATGATGATGAGTGGTTAACATGGACTTTGCGAGCCTTTCAGAGCTGTTATGGATATGAATATCAAGGAGATAATCTTTTGATTGCAAGGATCAATATGATTATGACATTTTCAGAATATTTTCGAGAACGGATGAAAAAAGAACCAGACGAAAATACCTTGAAACGCTTTGCCAATATTATTGCATGGAATGTTTGGCAGATGGATGGTTTAAAAGATACAGTTCCGTTGGGAAAACCACATGAGGAATATCACCAGATGTCAATTTTTGATATGTTTGAAGAGCCTAAGCAGGAGGATGTTGCTCTTCCGTGTAAAATTAGAAACTGGCGTTCTAATGAAACTATTGTATATAAAAATTTAAAAAATGGGATGTGAGAGAATGGAAAAGAAGTTGTTTGATTTTGCAATAGGGAACCCGCCTTATCAAGAAGAATTTTCATCGGATGGTAATAAAACTTATGCAGCGCCAGTATATAATAAATTTATGGATGCAGTTGCAGAAGTTGCTGTTGGTGTTGAGTTGATTCATCCAGCGAGATTTTTATTTAATGCGGGTTCTACACCTAAAGCATGGAATGAAAAAATGTTAAATGATCCATATTTTAAAGTCATGCATTATGAAGAAGATGCCTCAAAAGTATTTGCAAATACTGATATTAAAGGAGGTGTTGCGATTACCTATCATAATGACTTAAAAAATTTTGGAGCAATTCAAGTATTTACAAAATATTCTGTGCTGAATGGTATATTGAAAAAAATAAAAAATGCAGATTCATTTATAAGTTTAAGTGAAATTGTTATTACTCGAACAGCATATAGGCTAACTACAAAGTTACATGAGGATTATCCGAATGCAATCGAACAACTTAGTAAAGGACATGCATATGATATGTCGACAAACATTTTTGATCGTTTACCACAAGTGTTTTTTTCAGAAGAGCCTAAAGATGGTGATGAATACGCTAGAATACTTGGAAGAACGGGGAATGTAAGGAGTTATAGATACATAAAAAGAAAGTATATTAATGATGTTGTCAATTATGATAAATTTAAAATTTTTCTTCCAAAGGCTAATGGATCGGGGAGTTTTGGAGAAGTTATTTCACAGCCACTTATTGCAGAACCTAAAACAGGATCCACAGAAACTTTTTTAAGTATTGGCATATTTAATAGCATTGAAGAAGCAGAAAACTGTTTGAAATATATTAAATGTAAAGTGAGTAGAGCAATGCTTGGGGTTTTAAAGACGACACAAGATTTAACGCCAGACAAATGGAAATATGTCCCACTCCAAGATTTTTCTGCATTATCTGATATAGATTGGTCGAAGTCTATTCATGAAATAGATCTTCAACTTTATCATAAATATAATTTTAGCAATGAAGAAATTACTTTTATCGAGGAAAACGTAAAGGAGATGTCGTAATGGCTAGAGGAATCCTTTATGTGATGACAACAATAGTAAATGGGCTTGTAAAGATAGGGAAAACAGGAACGAATAATTTTGAGTCAAGAATGTATACGTTGGAACATAATGGATATGCGAATGTTACAGGCTTAAAACGTCGTTTTGCTATTGAAGTCGAAGACTATGATGAAAAGGAAAATCTTTTAGACACAATTTTTAATAAAAGTAATGTGGTTGGTACAGAGTTATTTGCTGTTGATGTGAATATTGTTGTTCAGTTGCTCTCATCATTTGAAGGGAAGGTTGTTTATCCAAAATCTGAAGATAAAGAAAAGATTTTTGATGATGCTACGTCAGGAATTGTTGAAAAATCTAGTACAGAGATTGAAAAGATACCTACTGGAAAAGCGAAACGATTTAAATTTTCTATGGTTGGTATTTCAGAAGGTGAAGAATTGACGTATGTTAAAAATCCGTCTGTTAAAGTGAAAGTTGCTGATGATGGACATGTTTTTTATTGTGGACAGAAATATTCTATGTCAACACTTGTGAAAGTACTCAGTGGGGTATCAAAGCCTGTACAAGGACCGCACTGGTTTGCATATAAGGGGAAAAGACTTACAGATTTACGTAGTGAGAAGGAAAAGGAGGCGATGCGGTAATGGTTTCAAAAATCAACATCAATACCGCTCAAAAGGTTGTTCCGATGATTTATGCCTATACGACTCCGGAAATTGCTAGTCATAATGGGTGGATCAAGATTGGCTATACAGAACAGGATATTGAGAAGCGAATAAAACAGCAGACACATACCGCAGATGTGAAATACAATCTTGAATGGAAAGGAAATGCCGTCTATGATGATGGTTCAGGCGACGTTTTCAGTGATAAAGATTTGCATGCATATATGCGAAAAAATGGTGTAGAACAGAAACCAAAAACAGAATGGTTTCATATTACATCTCCGCGATCAAAAGAGATGTATCGTGATTTTCGTGAAAATCGCGGAGAAATTACAGCTGTTCGTGATGCTGCTCCCTATGTATTACGCGATGAACAGAATTGCGCAGTAGATAAGGCTTTGCATTATTTTAGTGAGCATGAAAACGGACAGTTTTTATGGAATGCGAAGCCACGTTTCGGAAAAACCCTTGCCACATATGATCTTTGCAAACGTCTGAATGCGGTAAACATTCTTATTGTTACAAATCGTCCAGCGATTGCAAATTCGTGGTATGAAGATTATGAAAAGTTTCTAGGAATTCAGTCTGGATATCATTTTGTCAGCAATGTAGATGGAATTCAGGGACGTACCTATGTGATCTCACGGGAAAAGTATAGATCTTATGGGGCACATGTTGCAGTAGATGAATTCTGTGGTTGCATTGAATTCGTTTCTCTTCAGGATTTAAAAGGTTCTCTTTATTTTGGTGGAGAGTACAAGAAGTTAAAAGAAATTGCTTATGTAGATTGGGATATTCTTGTTATTGATGAGGCGCATGAAGGCGTTGATACATACAAGACGGATGTTGCTTTCGATAGAATAAAAAGAAAGTATACACTTCATTTATCAGGAACGCCATTTAAAGCATTGGCAAATGATAAATTCCCGGAGCAAGCAATTTTTAACTGGACGTATGCGGATGAGCAGAGAGCAAAACGTCAATATGAAGAAAAAATTGGTGAAGAAAATCCATATGGAAATTTACCTCAGTTGAATATGTTGACATATCAGATGTCTGAAATTGTAAAAAATCAGCTGTCTCAGGGAATTGAAATCAATGGTGAGACAGAGGAATATGCATTTGATCTTAATGAGTTTTTTGCAACAAATGCGACTGGAAAATTTATTCATGAGTCAGCAGTTGACGATTTTCTGAATGCAATGACCAAAAATGAAAAATTCCCATTTTCTACGCCAGAACTCCGCAAAGAATTAAAGCATACATTATGGCTTTTGAATCGTGTGGATAGTGCAAAAGCTCTTGCAAAGAAACTTCAGACACATCCAGTATTTGAAAATTATGAAATTGTTTTGGCAGCGGGAGATGGAAAACTTTCAGAAGATGAGCAGACTGCAAAGGCGTATGATAAGGTGCGGACTGCCATTAAAAAATTCGATAAAACGATTACACTTTCTGTTGGACAGTTGACTACGGGAGTAACCATTCCAGAATGGACTGCTGTTTTGATGTTGTCTTCAATGAAGAGTCCGGCACTCTATATGCAGGCGGCGTTTCGTGCTCAAAATCCATGTTTATTCTCAAATGGTAGTGAACATTACCGAAAAGAAAATGCTTATATCTTTGACTTTGACCCGGCTAGAACTCTTATTATCTATGAAGAAAGAGATTGCAAATGATTTGGCAGAGGATACCGCAGGTGGTAAAGGCGATTCTGATACCAGAAAAGAGCATGTTCGTGAATTGTTGAATTTCTTCCCGGTTATCGGTGAAGATGAAAATGGAGAAATGGTAGAGCTGGATGCGGAAAAGGTACTTTCTATTCCGCGTAAGTTAAAGTCACAGGAAGTAGTACGAAGAGGATTCATGTCGGATTTCCTTTTCCAGAATATTACGAACATTTTTCATGCACCACAAGCTGTTATTGATATTCTTCAGAATATGGAAGCTGTAAAAGAACCCAAAACTCCATTTGGTGTTGATTCGAGTGTTGTGGATCATGCAACGATGGATGAAGATGGAAATATTCAGTTGGATAAGGATTATGTGATTGGTCAGACTGCGGAAATATTTGGAGATAAAATATTTGGTGTGGATGATGTGACAGAAGAAGTAGAGAATATTTTCGACAATGTAGTGTTGAGAGAAACTGCAAGTAAAAAAGATGAAGATGAAATTCTTGATCGATTAAAGGATACTTTCCGGCAAAACATTACGAATCCTGTGTTGGACAAAGCAAAAGAGCAATATGGAAAAGATCTCTCAAAGTCATCTCAGAAACAACTTGAGAAAAAAATAAATACAGAAACAGATACAGTTGTACATAAAGCCTATGGGGATTTTAAAATACAACAGAATATTCTGGAAGCAGAGCGCCAAGCTCGTGTAGAGTCCGCAGAGACTTATGAAGAACGTCAACAAATTAATCAGGAAATAGCAGAAAAGAAACAGCAAGCTGTTGAGACACTAAAACAAACAATTACAGATTCCGTTGAGAGCTTTGTTCAAACTGCGAAAGAAACGGTTGTAAATGCAGTGGAGACGGAAAAGCGGGAGGAGAAAAAACGCACAATCGAAGATGGAATTAAGGATCATTTGCGTGGATTTTCCAGAACAATTCCTTCTTTCTTGATGGCATACGGTGATGAAAATACAACGTTAGCGAATTTTGATCAGATTATTCCAGATGAGGTATTTAAAGAAGTAACCAGTATTTCTCTGGCGGATTTCCGATTTTTGCGTGATGGAGGGAATTATCCAAATCCGGAAACAGGAAAAGAAGAATTCTTTAAAGGACATCTGTTTGACCCGGTTGTGTTTGATGATTCCGTAAAAGAGTTTTTGAACAAGAAGCATCAACTTGCCGATTACTTTGATGAGAAAAATCTGGAAGATATTTTTGATTATATACCACCGCAGAAAACCAATCAGATCTTTACTCCGAAATGGGTGGTAAAGGATATGGTAGATCGATTGGAGCAGGAGAATCCGGGATGTTTTGATGATCCTGATAAAACATTTGCGGATTTATATATGAAATCCGGAATGTATATCACAGAGATTGTGACTCGCTTATATCAAAGTGAACGTATGCAACAGCTTTATCCCGATCGTGCTGAAAGATTAAACCACATTTTTTCTAAGCAGGTATTCGGCTGTGCACCAACAGAAATCATATATCGGATTTGTTTGTCTTATATATTGGGATTTGGTGACGAAATAGAAATTAAAAAACATAACATAAAATTATGTGATACGTTAAAATATGCAAAAGAAGGAAAACTCAAAGATAAATTGATGGACGTATTTCCGGAACTTGCAGACTAATAGAAGTATTTAGAGGAATAGGTAGTATGCAAGCCAAGGTTTGTATACTGCCTATATTAAACTAATGGTATTAGAGTGAAAATTTAAGGAGGAATCTATACGATAAAATTTTGGGAAAAAATTAGAAAACTGATAAATAAAATATTGAAAAAAGATACAGAATTTACGAATCTTGCTCCTATTGATAATATCGAAAATGGAGAGGAATATCTAAATACATTACATTGGGCGATAAAACAAAAAAATGTAAAAAATATTGCCTTAGCAGGTCCTTATGGATCAGGTAAGAGTAGTATTATTGAAACATATTTAAAAAAACATAAAATTATAAAATGGAAAACTCTTCGTATTTCAATGGCAACGTTTATTGAAAATCAAACAGATGAGGAGGGAAATCCCAAACGAATTTTATTGGATAGGGATGAAATTGAATTAGGAATTTTAAAACAATTATTTTATAAAGTTAATTATAAAAAGATACCACAAAGTAGGTATCGAAAACTACATAAGATTAATTGGAAGAAGATCTGGGCATATTTAATTTTAGGAGTAAGTATTTTAATAGTACTTTGTTGGATATTTTATCCGGATGTTTTGCAATCAATAATCGAAAAAATACAAGAAGCAGGAGAAAAAATTAAACTAGAAAAACATATTTCAATTAGGATTTTTATTGTGTTTTGTATTGCCATGTGTGCGGTTATCGCTAGAATATATCGCGCTGTGTTATTTCGGTTTAAAGTAGATGAAGTTAAGTTACCTGCGGATACAGTAGTAAAAAATACGGAAACCACCACAGAAACAGTTTTTAATAAAAACATGGATGAGATTGTGTATTTTTTTGAAGAAACCAAGTATCGCATTGTGTTTTTTGAAGATCTTGATCGTCTAGAAAATCCCTCAATTTTTATCCATCTTCGAGAACTGAATACGTTATTAAATAATTATGATGGGATAAAAGATCGTATTGTCTTTGTATATGCTATTAGAGATGATATATTTACGGATACAGATCGAACAAAATTTTTTGATTTTATTGTCCCAGTAATTCCGATTATAAATTCAACAAATTCAGGAGAGATATTTTTACAAAAAATTGAAAAAGCAAGAGATAAAGAAATTACACATAAAATCTCTCAGGAATTTATATTAGATGTAGCGCCATATGTAGAGGATATGCGAATCCTTCAGAATATCTATAATGAGTTTGTATTGTATAAAAAGGTTATTTTAATAGATCAAGAGCTCAAGCTATCTGATGAAAATATGATGGCATTGATTATTTTTAAAAATTTGTATCCAAGAGATTTTGCAAATCTTCAAACGGAAAGAGGAATTGTAAAACAGGCTTTTATAGATAAACAAAATTATATTGTGAGACAATGCGCAGAATGGAAGGATAGAATTAATGAGAATACAGATCGATTAGAAAACTATAATGACGATCGCTTAAACGAAATCAATGAACTTAAAACAGCTATGTTTGGTGCTATGGTAAATTGGCAGGGAATTCCTTATAGAATAAATGAAAGTTATTATAAGGAGTATGATGTAAAAAAAATAATGGAAGACACTTTCGATTTATCAAAGTTGGAACGTTTGAAAAAGGTTGTTATTTATTATTATACATGGGATGGTCGAACAGCAGATATATCAATAGATGATTTCCAAAAAATATTTAAACTGTATTATGAAAGAATAATAAATCTGAAAATTGTACAAGAAAAAACAGTTGTTTCAATGAAAGCTGAAATTGAGGAATTGAAGAAAAAGGTACATGAACTTTCTGGATGGTCACTGAAAAAACTTATAGAAAAATTTGGCGTTTGTGATGTATTATCTGAAAAAGTTAGGGAAAATAAAGTGCTTGTATTTATGCTTCGTAGAGGATATATTGACGAGAAATATGCGAATTATATCAATTATTTTAAGGGAACAAGCATTACAAGGGAAGATATGAACTTCATATTAGCAATTAAAAATATGGAGAGGATGCCGTATAATTATAATTTGACGAAAGTTGATAGAGTTATACAGCATTTACAGGTATATGAGTTTGAACAAAAGAGTGTTTTAAATTTTATTCTTTTGGAAGAATTATTGTCTAAAGAGGTAGAACTTGAAAAGAGGGATGCGTTAATTACGCAATTATCAGATGAAACAGAAGAATGTTGGAATTTTATAAATGAATTTATTGAGCAAACGCATTATAAAGAAAAGTTAACTAGACTATTGGCGATGAAATGGTCAAATATGTGGAGTTATATTGCGGAAAAGGTATCATTGACGTATGAGAGGAAACTTTTTTATCTACGATTACTCATTGATAATGTGGAAATAGAGAAGTTAATCGCTTTAAACAGTGATTGTGAAGTGAATCGTTTTGTAGAAGAAAATCCAGATATATTGCAACAATTATCGAATATTTCGGATGAAAAAGTTATTGCTTTAATCGAAAACTTAGAGATTGTATTTACGAATATTTCTATTGATGGTGTTTCAGAAAAAGTTTTGAGATGTATTTTTGAAGATCAACATTATCAATTAAATTCCATGATGATCCGTAGAATTGTAGAATTTATAAATGAGTCTATGGTTGCGGGATTAGATACGCAGAATTATACAGTGGCTACTGCATTGGGATATGCACCGTTGATTAAGTATATACAAGAAAATCTAAAGGATTATGTGGAAGCAATAGTATTGGCGAAAGCTAATACCAAAGAGTCTAAAGAGCAAGTTATAGATTTGTTAGAGCGGTCCGTTGAAGATTCAGAACTTTGCTTGAAAATAATTAATCATGAGGAATTTTGCTTAGATGATATTTCAATATGTTGTGGAAGTTTCGGTGTTGAATTAAATAAACAAGTGAAAAAACTTTGGGATGAATTATTAGAAAAAAATAAAGTGAAGGTAAAGTGGGAAAATATTAAATGCTATTGGGATAGATATGGTCTTACAGCAGAGTTGATTCGATACCTTGAAATAAGCAGTCAAAAATTGGAGTATTTAGATAATCAATGTATAGGCGAGGAATTTACAAAGGCGATTATTACGAGCTCTATTGATAATGCTGTGTTAGAAAAGTTATTACAGAAATTAGAGTTAAAAGCATTTGATATTCCAATGAACAATATCACCGAAAAGAAAATCCAGATATTGATTAGAAAAAAATATATTCCTTTTAATATTGATATGTATGATGAGTTAGAAATGACATATCCTAGTTTATGTGTAGATTTTATTTTATATAATCAAGAAGAATATAGAAAGCTAATAGAAAATATTTCTATGAGTGAAACATTGTTGGAAGCATTGTTTAGTTCTCCGGGGTTAGATTCTTCTATGGCAAGAATACTTTTAGAAACTTTTGGTGAGGATTATATGTCTACTGATCTTGCTCAATGTCTGCTTAACATAAACGTGGATATTAGTAAATCATTGTTTTATCTTGCGTGGGAAAAGTTACCATTGAAAGAAGAAAAAAATAAATTGATGATTAAGTACCGCTTTATTTTGGGGATTTCAGATTTTCGAGACTGCTTTCAAGGATTGTCGCCCCAATATATGGGTTTCTGTAATAGGAGCAAAAAGCATAGTGTTGAACTAGAAGATACAGATGAAAACAGAAGATTAGCTGAACGTTTGAAAGAAATTTCTTATATAACGAGCTATTCAATAAAGGAAAAGACTGATTTTGATCCGGTTAAAGGAATAGAAAAGAGGAAAAGTATTTTATTATGTTGGGTAAAGGCTGTGAAAGCATAAATTGACCAGATCAATGAAAATGCGTTTGTTGCATAAAGGTAAGAAAAATTTATCTGAACGATTAAGATCAAAAATCCGAGGCAGAGTTTCTGATTCCTGAGAAATCTGTTTTATAAGGAACCTACATAACCGACAGAATATGGTATCGGTTATGTAGGTTTTCTTGTTTTGATAAACGGATTTTATAAAACAATTTATTAAGGGTTGACAATTTGAAACCCATAAATTAATATTTCTTTATAAGGGAGAGGATAAGCATGAATGGAGTAGAAGTTTTAGCGGATCAATTGTTTTTTTCTAAAGAGGCAGCCGAATTTTTGGGAATTACAGTACAGAGACTGAATAAACTTGTGAAAGAAGGAAAGATTAAACCTTTGAAAAAGAATGCCTCTGGTACGATTTTCCATATTGATGAATTGGAGCGAAGAAAAAAGGAACTGAAGATTTTTTCTGAAGTTGAAAGAAAGGTGGGAAGCGGAATGTTTGTTTTTGATACAGGAACAAAATGTGAGGCATTAAATTTCGCAACTCTAATGAATGTACTTTGTATGACAGAGCACAAATTGGAACCTTTGTTTGACCGTTTTGGAAAGACGCATCAGTTAGATATTCCTATGGATATGGAAAATATGGCAGAGGAATATGCAGAGTTTTTTTTAGTAGACAGAAAAGTACTTTTAAAAGAATATGAAAAAGCAAAAATGGCTTTTTTTACGCTACGAGAGACAGATGAAATTATAAAGCGAGGAAGCAGAGATTATCCGCCGTTACTTGCCAAAACAGAACAGGCACCAAGATTTTTGTATATAAGAGGAAAAAAATCATTGCTATACGAAACGAGAACGGTAGCTTTGGTTGGATCGCGGCAGGCTTCTGAAAACTCAAAGGAAAATACAATACGGTTAGCAAGATCGTTGGGGCAGAATGGCATTACGGTGGTTTCGGGATTGGCAAAAGGAATCGATGTGAATGCTCATCTTGCTGCGCTGAAATCTAATTATAATACGATTGCAGTAATTGGAACAAATTTAAATCAGTATTATCCGTCGGAAAATAGATGGGTTCAACAGCAGATAGAAGAAAAAGGCTTGGTTGTATCACAATTTTCGCCAGCCAATATGACGGAACGTTGGTTTTTTCCGTTGAGAAATGGAACGATGAGCGGATTGTCATTGGCAACTGTGATTATGGAAGCCGGAGAAACGTCGGGAGCGTTGAAACAGGCAGATTTTGCATTAAAGCAGGGAAGAAAAGTACTGATTCCGGAATCGGCATTAAAAATGGAAACAATAAGTTGGCCAGCAAAGTATGTAGAACGCGGGGCGCTTCCAGTAAAAACGCCTATGGATGTCTTGAGAATCTTGGCAGAAAGCAATATATTTCAAGCTGACTTGGAAGCAGAACAACTTACACTGGATGATTTTTGGAATTCCCAACCAGAGCAAGAAGATGCTACAACGTGGAATAGTTGGTCGGAATCTATTACAATCGAGGGATAAATTATGTACCGCTGTATAACAGAACTAAAAGCATTGGTGATTGATGTAGATAGTTTTGAAAATATAAATATTTGTGAGTGGGATGAGATTATTTCTTCTTATAATTGTTTGTTTTTGACTTCGGTGAGTGAAACGCAGAAAAAATTAAAAGAACGTTTTGGTTTAAAAACGATTTTGGGAATGAAAGAGTATTTGGCAAAATGGGCACCGACACCAGTTTTACATATGTATGCTTTAAAAGCATTGAATGTTCAAACAACAGAATTAGCGTATGTTTCCTGTAATATTTTATTTTTGAGACGTGCATTAACTTTTTGCAGTGGAACGATTTGGATTACGAATCATGTGGGTTATGAGGATATTAGTACATCGCCAGATATTTTGTGCCCTGATTTCCTGTATTTTAAAAATCACTTAAAGTTAGGAATAGGGGGATATGTTGGTGAAAGTATTGTTTCGGGAAAAGGTGATCGCAATCGTCTTATGGTTGCGGTAATGTTAGAAAAACAGCCAGAATTACGAATGCGTGTGTTAGGGAGATACTATTCGTATACGCATTATATGAGCCAGAAACATCTGTATTCGTCTGCTGTTTTTTTAAATAAGAATCCTTCAAGTAAGGCATTTGGAGTATATAATGATACTTTTTTGAAGTTATATGAGGGTGCAATACATGGAATCATGAAACATACAGACGTATATGGAGTGTGTTCGGTTCCACCACATTTAGGCGAGAAGAATCGTTTTCATATGATTCTGGATCAGATTGAAAACGATTGTAATATAAAGAATCTTGAAAATCAATTTCGATGTATAAGGGAATATCCAAAACAAAAAGGGAGATCTTCAGCGGATAGACAGGAAAATATTTCGGGTGTATTTGCTTATGATGGGAGATTAGATGGAAAAACAGTTATTATTTTAGATGACGTTGTTACAACTGGTGCGACCATAAAAGAATGCGCAAAAGTAATGTATCAAGCAGGAGCAAAGTTGGTTTTGCCGATTGTCTTAGCAGTAAATCAGTATCCTGGAAACTATTGGTCATCAGAACAGCCAGATGTTTTATGCCCAAAGTGTGGAATGCCAATGAAATTGTTAATTAACAGCAAAACAAAGAAATTTTTTTATAGTTGTACGAGGTGAAAAACGGTAAAAGATTTTGAAGTGGGATGGAAAGAATTTTGTAGCACAGTAAATAAACAGATATTTGAAACCGAATAAAAAAGCAATGTCATTAACTTTAGCAAAAAGCAGAAATCGCAAGCATTTATAAACTATGGTTTCTGCTTCTTAATTTTTATATGGGCATACTTATCCCGTTCTCTTTTGACTCGTATTTTAGATCAGTATGCTCTTTTATGAGTATTCGAATATTTTCCTGCTAACTGCCCTTTTGTTCTAGTATAATGCGGGTCAGGTCGAACGGGAACAATTTTTGTTGGACAAAGTTCAAAAACATGAAGTAATCTCTAAAGAAAGTTTTAAGACTTTAAAAAGAAGAGGGCTAGTAGAAGGACGATATCCAAATATTTATGTATCATTTAAAGTAGCAGATATTGTAGGACAAAAGGCAGCGTATGTTCGCAATAAAGGTTTAGATGATGATATTGTGGAGACTTGTGGAAAAAATCGATATGCAAGATGGAGATTAAAATAAAAATGTATTATGCCATCAGGTAATAAGAATTAAGATAAATAAGAACGTGTTTATAAAAATGAGAATAGCCTTTACAAGTGAGATTGTATCAGAAAGTTAAGGGGAAGAATTTATGGATTTGAGAGTACTGCGCTATTTTTTGACAGTTGCAAGGGAACAGAGTTTCACGAGGGCGGCAGAAAAGTTAAATATTACCCAGCCAACGCTTTCGAGACAGCTTGCAGGGCTTGAGGATGAGCTTGGGGCGAAACTTTTTGACCGCGGTGGTCACAGCATTACGCTCACAAATGAGGGTCTGCTCTTGAAACGGCGGGCGCTCGAGATTGTGGATTTGGAGGAGAAGATCCGAAGTGAATTCAAGAGTGACGATGAGTCGGTTGAGGGAACGATCACTGTGGGATGCGGGGAATTTATGGCGGTGGAAGTCTTGGCGGAGATCTGTAAGCAGTATAAGGAAAAATATCCGCTTGTCCAGTTTGCAATCCACACGGGAACCGCAGACACGATCTCGGAGATGATGGGACGGGGACTTGTGGATATCGGACTCTTTTTTGAGCCGGTCAGCACCGAGGGGCTGGATTACATTCGGATTCATGGGAGCGATCACTGGGTCGTGACGTTACGCGCGGACGATCCGCTTGTGAAAAAAGAATTTATCACGAAAGAAGATTTGATCAAACTGCCTCTGATTGTACCGGAGCGCACGAATGTCCAGAGTGAGCTTGCGAATTGGTTTGGCGCAGATTTTAGCAAAATCAACATTGCGTTTACGAGCAACCTCGGCACAAATGCGGGTGTCATGGCAAAGCATGGTCTGGGGTATCCGGTCTCGATTGAGGGGGCAACCCGGTATTGGGATAAAAATCTGATTGTTCAGCGCAGACTTTATCCGGAAATCAAGACGAGCACTGTGATTGCATGGCGAAGAAATATTCCGTATTCTCCGGCTGTGAGACGTTTTATCGAGGAGGTCATCGCTTATCAGACGCATGAAAACGAAAATGTTTAGTCCCCGTACACGGGTAGGAATTGTTTGAGCTATAAAATTATAACAATGCTTACAAGGCATAAATATTCATATAAAATAGGTATTAGACATAATGAGACCGAAGATTATATAATAAATATGCGCGTAATGATACGGTACTGTGCAAGGGACAGAAGAGGCAGACAGAAATGACAGGCAAGAAAACTTGTGCGAAAAAAACTTAGTTTCATTGCGTGCAGACAAAAAAGATCTGTGAGCAGAATGTGATTGATTCATAAAGTAGGAGGTATCAGCAATGAAGAAGAGAGTCGTAGCATTTTTCAGTGCAAGTGGAGTGACAAAGAAGGTAGCTCAGATGATTGCAGAGGCAGGTAACTGTGATTTGTATGAGATTACACCGAAAGTACCGTACACGAGAGCAGATCTGGATTGGATGAACAAGAAATCCAGAAGCAGTGTTGAGATGAGTGACAAGAAGATCCGCCCGGAGATTGCAGGCGAGGAGTTCGCTGTCGAGAATTACGATGAGATCATTCTGGGGTTCCCGATCTGGTGGTATGTTGCACCGACAATCATCAATACATTCCTGGAAAAATATGATTTCTCCGGAAAGAAGATTGTTCTGTTTGCAACTTCTGGTGGAAGCGGATTTGGCAATACCGTCAGAGAGCTTCAGCCGTCTGCACCGAAGGCAGAGTTTGTTGAGGGTGGACTTTTAAACAGAGCCAATAAGCAGGAAGTTGAGAAGTGGTTGCAGTCCGTGGACTGATAGATGTGAATTAGAAATGCACAGATAGATGAAAAATTCACAGAAGGGAAGGAATGGAACAATGGCAAAAATTGTACAGACAGCAGGAAGAAATGCGCTCGGGGAATTTGCTCCGGAGTTTGCACATTATAACGATGACGTTCTCTTTGGAGAAAACTGGAACAATCAGGATATTGATGTGAAGACCAGAAGCATCATCACCGTAGTAGCCCTCATGGCTTCCGGTATCACGGATTCTTCTCTGAAATTCCATCTTCAGAACGCAAAGGCACATGGTGTCACCCAGAAGGAGATTGCAAGCATCATCACTCATGTCGCATTTTATGCAGGATGGCCGAAGGGCTGGGCAGTTTTCAACCTTGCAAAAGAGGTTTGGAATGTCAATGAAGGAGATCTCCCGTATGAGGATGAGGCGATGAGAGCTCATGCAAAGTCAATGGTATTCCCGATTGGTGAGCCGAATGTGGCATATGCAAAGTATTTTATCGGACAGAGCTATCTTGCTCCGGTATCGACGAGCCAGGTTGGAATTCACAATGTGACATTTGAGCCGGGATGCCGAAACAACTGGCATATTCATCATGCAAAGAGTGGTGGTGGACAGATTCTTGTCTGTGTAGCCGGACGTGGATATTATCAGGAAGATGGCAAGGAAGCGGTTGAGATGAAGCCGGGCGATTGCATCAACATTCCGGCAGAGGTAAAGCACTGGCACGGTGCAGCACCGGACAGCTGGTTCAGCCATCTTGCTGTCGAGGTACCGGGCGAGGAGACCTCGAATGAGTGGTGTGAGCCGGTAACCGATGAAGAGTACAGCAAGTTAAAATAAGAGGCACTGTTACTGCACACCATAGCATTTATATTGTACTTGAAGTAAGTAAATGCTTGTGGCGAGATAAAGACCGAAAAGGCAGGAAACAAAAGACAAACAAAATACAGGTACAGACAAAATACAAAATTAGAAGAACCGGTCTTCTGCCAGTAGAGCAAAAGAACCGGTTCTTTTTGTGTGCCAAGATTGTGTGCCAAGGCACATTCTTTTTTATTCCTGAAACATTATCCCTGAAGTCGGATGTTCGGGTTGATTACATGACCGTTTCGATCACGGCGCGGGCTTAAAGGCATCTGCCAGCGGTAGTGATCGGTGTGGAGAAGCATATGCGCCTTGTGGCTCAACGGCTTCTCGAAGAAGTTGTTGTACAGATCCCAGACATCCGGGTTCATGTGTGAGTAGCGGATGCTGGCATTTCGGTCTAAGAAGTACAGGTTCTGACCACGCTCGTATGCCATCTCATATCCGTCGTGCTGAGGCTGTCCGCCACCGCCGACGCAGCCGCCCGGGCATGCCATGACTTCGACGAAATCATACTGTTTCTCTCCGCGCTCGATTGCGGTCAGGAGTGCGCGGGTGTTCGCGAGTCCGCTGACTGCCGCAATTCTCAGCTGACGACCGTTTAAGTTGAATTCTGCCTCGGTCAGCCCCTTGCTATCAGAAGAAGCGCGGACATTTTCAAATGCATCCGGCTCACAGTTCTTTCCCATGATCGAGAAGTAAGCGGTTCGCAGAGCAGCCTCCATAACACCTCCCGTAGCGCCGAAAATCACACCGGCACCGGAACCGTCGTGGAAGAGGCGGTCAGGCTCAACATCCTTGAGCAGTGCCGGGAGAATGTTTGCACCGCGGATCATGCGGACGAGCTCTCTCGTTGTGATAACGCAGTCAGTATCGTGACCGGCATACTCCTCATAGTAGAGTTCCATCTCTGCCTCGCCCTTCTTTGCAAGACACGGCATCACAGCGACGGAGAAAATGTCCTCCGGCTTCTTTCCGAGCTGATCGGCAAAGTAGGATTTCATCACAGCGCCGAACATTTGCATCGGGGATTTGGCGGTTGAGAGCTGAGGAACAAACTGCGGGAATTCACTCTTTACAAAGCGAATCCATCCCGGACAGCAGGAGGTGAACATCGGACGACCGCCGAGCTCGCCTTTCTGCATGCGCTCAAGAAGTTCGTTTGCTTCCTCCATGATTGTCAGGTCAGCGGAGAACGTGGTATCAAATACATAGTCGGCACCCATTTTTCTCAGGGCATCGAAAATCTTTCCGATTGTGGCTTCCTGACGGGAGAGACCGAGTCCCTCACCCCATGCAGCACGGACAGCTGGGGCAACCTGAACGACGACAATGCGGTTCGGGTCGGCGAGGGCACGCCAGAGTTTCTCAGTGTCATCGCGCTCTCTGAGTGCGCCGGTCGGGCAGTGCGTGATACACTGACCGCAGAGTGCACAGTCTGCCTCGCGGATCGTGCGGTTGCAGGTGACATTGATTGTGGAGCGGGCACCGGTTCCCTCGAGATCCCAGATGTCAAGGCTCTGAATCTTGTCGCAGACCTGGATACAGCGCATGCACTTGATGCACTTTTCAGAATCGCGGATCAGCGGGAATGTCTTATCCCACGGCTGTTTCTCAAGACGCTCTCCAAAACAGCATTCCTGAATGTTCAGATCGTTTGCAATCTTCTGGAGCGGGCAGTTTCCGCTTCGCACACAGGTGGCACACTTGCAGTCGTGCTGGGAGAGGATCATCTGAACTGTCAGACGGCGGTCAAGGCGTACCTTCGGGCTGTTGGTGTAGACGACCATGCCCTCTGCAACTTTGGTATTACACGCAGTCAGCAGGCGTTCCTTTCCCTCGACCTCCACTACACAGACACGGCAGGCACCGATGTCGTTTAAGTCTTTCCAGTAACAAAGATGTGGGATGTTGATGCCGAGTGTAGCAGCTGCCTCCATCAGGGTTGTACCTTCCTGCACAGAAATCGGATGTCTGTCAATCGTTAAGTTTACCATAATCTCTCACGTCCTCCTTTAAAGATTCCGAAGCCGAAATGGTCACAGCGGAGGCAACGTCCGGATTCCTGTGCAATTTCTTTTTCGCTCATGCAGTTTTCGACTGCATCAAAATCGTTCTTTCGCTCACATGCTTCCCGCTCAGTCAGTTCCACGCGTCCGCACGGGGTCGGATCACTGATTTCCGGTTCCGGGATCTCGATATCGCAGGTGATGTCGTGGTGATAGCCGAGGTATTCGTCGATGTTTGCGGCAGTTACCTTTGCAGCAGCGATTGCCTTGATAACCGTCGCCGGACCGGATGCACAGTCACCGCCTGCAAATACATCAGGGATTCCATTGAATCCGCCGTTCGGGAGTGTGACGATCTTACCGCGCTCAACCGGAATTCCGGATTCCTGATAGTGGCTGGTCTCGATGTTCTGACCGATTGCGACGATCAGAGTCTGGCACGGGATCACGTATTCCTCTGCACCGCTTGCAGTCACGGAAGCACGACCGTCTTTGATCTTGCTGATCATCTGCGGGGTAACGCGAAGACCGCTGACATGACCGCTCTCGTCAAGTTCAATTCCGGCAGGAGCAACGAGTGTTTTGAGTTCAACGCCTTCCGCGATGGCAGCTTCGATCTCAGCCGGCAGAGCCGTCATATCCACAGTACGGCGACGGTAAACAATGCTGACCTTCTTTGCGCCGAGGCGGACTGCGGTGCGGACAGCGTCCATCGAAACGTTTCCACCGCCGACAACGGCAACATCCTGACCGGTTAAGTCGATGTTATTTCCAAGACTTACATTTCTGAGGAAACCGACGGCAGACATGATTCCTGGTGCGTCCTCGTTTGGCAGACCGAGTTTCTTATCGGTGGAAGCACCAATGGTAATCAGAACCGCATCGTAGTCTCTTCGGAGGTCGTCGAGTTTGACATCCATACCGATCTTTACATTGTGAATGACCTTGACTCCGGTTGCAAGGATTGCGTCGGTATCCTTCTCAAGCTGATCTTTCGGCAGACGGTAGTTCGGGATGCCGTAGCGGAGCATACCGCCGAGTTTCGGAAGCATCTCGAGAACGGTGACCTGGTGTCCCATCAGCTGAAGATAGTAAGCGGAGGCAAGTCCGGACGGACCGCCACCGACGATTGCGACTTTCTTTCCGGTCGACGGAGCACATGGTGGCGGTGGAACGGTTCCTGCAAGGTCGGAGGCGGCGCGCTTTAAACCGCGGATATTGACGGAAGTGTCGACCATGTTTCGACGACAGCGTGCCTCACATGGATGCTCGCAGATAAATCCACAGGTTGCCGGGAACGGGTTGTCCTTGCGGATCAGCTGAATCGCGTCTGCATATCGTCCGGCGTGAACGAGGGCAATATAACCCGGGATATCAACATGAGCCGGGCAGAGCGCAACACACGGAACCGGCTGAGAAGTCATGCAGGTACAGCGCTTGTTGCGGATATGTCCCTCAAAATCATCTCGGCAGGTATGGGAAACACGCCATACCATGCGCGCTGCCTCAAAACCGATCGCACAGTCCGCAGTCTGCATGATCGAAGCGGCAGTCTCCTCAATCAGGTCAAGCGTATCGTAATCTGCTTCGCCGTTGAGAACGTCGGTCAGCATGTGTTTGAGTTGGAGAAGTCCAACACGGCAAGGAGTGCATTTTCCGCAGGTCTGTGCATGACACATCTCGATAAATGCTCGCGTCATATCGACTGGGCAGAGACCGGGTGGGCTGGCAACAATACGCTGTTCCAGAGTTTTGTAAAGACTTTCGATCATCAACTGGTCTTTACCTGGGGTAAATAATTCTAATCGGCTCATATGATGTTCTCCTGTTTCTATATGATAATTACCACATTTATTTATCTATTTATCGAGTTGACAATTTTACATATATTAGTACTCATATGGATTCTTTTATTGGTACTCTATTTATCTGTACGATTTGAAAAAGTTTTCATAATTGTTTCTCAATAACAAGTGTAAGAAGAGTATAACATGAAAATAGGAAAAATGCACTAATTGTCAAAAACTAAACGGGAGAAAAAGAAAAAAATGCACAAGTTCTCGATAAAAACCCAAAAAACGCCATAGAAAATGAGAGATATGCGTGATAAAATAGAAAATGGGAGAAAAACTGACAAATTTTTTTCAAATAATAAATACGGAGGGAAAGAAATGTTAGATCAGAGATGGGTGTTTCATCAGAATGTAAAACCGGAGCAGGCAGGCGAGGGAGTGACACGCCGGGTGTTAGCTTACAGCAAGGATTTGATGTGTGTCGAAAATACATTTGAGGAGGGAGCAGTCGGAGCACTTCATCACCATCCGCACACCCAGATTACCTATGTGGTCAGCGGAGAGTTTGAGTTTGATATTGATGGGGAGAAGCATATCGTAAAGACGGGAGACACGATGCTCAAGATGAATGATGTGGTACACGGCTGTATCTGCAAAAAGGCGGGAATCCTTCTCGACATCTTTAATCCGATGAGAGAAGATTTCGTATAAAAATTCTGTAATTCTTTAACTAAAACTTCCCACACCGGTACGGTGTGTTGAACCTTGAAAATTCAATATTT
>NZ_CFAHBC010000013.1:0-67529 GCF_983179755.1 Brotaphodocola sp.
ACTTTACAACTTTTTCATAAAAAAATATCGTACAGGACTTTCTGATGTATAATGAGTTTGACGAAAACATTACAAAGGAAAGTGACCCTGTACGACAAAAACATTATACAACGAAAAGACAATAATTGGTAGACTTCATCAAAATTTTTTGATTTATTTTGAAACTTTTTCTGTTTCGACGGCGGATACCCTGTTCTTGCTGATACTATCCATACTGACATTGGAATCTGCTCATTCTATCAGGTTCCTGTATCGGCACTTTTTATCTGGAATAACAGAAAAATCATTGAATGTATTTTATTATGCATGCTCCTATGCAAAGGTTAATTATTCCAGATTTATGAATACCACTGCCCGAATTGCATTAAAGTTGATACCAGATTCCTTACAGACACAACCGGTATTTCTGTGTGTTGACGATGGCATTGCCTTTTATAAGAAAAGATGTAAAGTATTTGTTGAAAATTGGAGACTGAAATATAACAAATTTTGTTACAGGGATGAATTGTTCTCTGACCTGTGATATACTGGAGCCATGGGAAAACGTAGACTTCAGACGTGGTAATTCATAAAGTAAAATGCTCTAAGAGGGGCGTATGAGAAATTTGATATAAGATTGTGTTTCAACGAAGTACAACAGAAGCGAAGAAAAAGGAGAAGAATACTATGAAAATTGCAGTGGCAGGAACGGGATATGTGGGGCTTTCGATTGCGACATTGCTTGCGCAACACCATGAAGTTATGGCAGTGGATATTATTTCTGAAAAGGTTGATTTGATCAATAACAGAAAATCTCCGATTCAAGATGAGTATATTGAAAAATATCTGGCTGAGAAGGATTTGAATTTAACTGCGACGCTGGATGCGAAGAAGGCTTACAGTGATGCGGACTTTGTGGTGATTGCAGCACCTACGAATTATGACAGCAGAAAGAATTTTTTTGATACATCAGCGGTTGAATCTGTTATCCAGTTGGTGATGGAATCTAATCCGAATGCGATGATGGTGATTAAGAGCACGATTCCGGTGGGATATACGGTATCAGTTCGAGAAAAATTCCATTGTGATAATATTCTTTTCAGTCCGGAATTTTTGCGGGAGAGTAAAGCTTTGTATGATAATCTCTATCCATCCCGCATTATTGTTGGTACGGATATGAAAGATCCAAGACTTATAGAATCAGCGCATACATTTGCGGGACTTTTGCAGGAGGGCGCAATCAAGGAAAATATTGATACTTTGATCATGGGATTTACTGAGGCTGAGGCGGTAAAACTTTTTGCAAACACGTATTTGGCTTTGCGAGTATCGTACTTCAATGAACTGGATACTTACGCAGAAATAAAGGGACTCAATACCCAGCAGATTATTAATGGTGTTTGCCTTGATCCGCGTATTGGATTTTTCTATAACAATCCATCTTTTGGATATGGTGGCTATTGTCTGCCGAAGGATACGAAACAGCTTTTGGCAAACTATGATGATGTTCCGCAGAATATGATGACGGCTATTGTGGAGTCAAATAAAACGAGAAAAGATTTCATCGCAGACCGGGTATTGCAAAAAGCGGGATATTATGCATATGATGATGAAAATACCTATGATGCTTCGATGGAAAAGGATGTTGTGATTGGAGTGTATCGGTTGACGATGAAAGCAAATTCGGATAATTTCCGTCAGTCTTCGATTCAGGGAGTGATGAAGCGGATCAAGGCAAAGGGCGCAACTGTGATTATCTATGAGCCGACATTGGAAGACGGTACAACGTTCTTTGGAAGTAAGGTTGTAAATGATTTACAGAAGTTTAAAGCGCAAAGCCATGCGATTATTGCAAATCGATATGATGAGTGTTTGGATGATGTGAAAGATAAGGTGTATACAAGAGATCTGTACGGCAGAGATTAAAGGAAAAGGTATTGTCAAAGATATTCATTGACGCATGGCTATTGAGAAAGGATGAACAATTGCACTTATGATTCCGAATAGGGAAATCAAATGGTTTTATATATTATTGGGTGTGACGAAGAATTTCAGTTACAGTTTGTGCAACGCATGAATTGTAACACTGAAATAGTGAGAATGGTGTTGGATTTTTATGTAGACCTTGTCAAGTTTTCCATTCAATGCTACAATCAGAAAAAGAAATCCTAGATAAGATCAGATATACGCAGAAGATTCTGCTGAATATAAGAGATACAATAAGCATATAGAGTGGGAAAATGGGTGCATAAAGAAACAAAGGAGAATACAATTATGAAAAACAAGAAACTGATCACGGCGACGGCGGCAGCGATCCTCTATTTATCGGCGGCGACGTTTCCGGCGTGGGCAGCGGGCAACTGGCAGCAGGATGCGCAGGGAAAGTGGCAGTATGAGGAGAATGGCGCGATTGCTCAGGACAAATGGGTGAATGTCACCGATGGTCGTTGTTATGTAGATGAGAATGGATACCGCAAGGAGAACGAGTGGTTTTCGATTGCGTCTGTTCCGACGGAGCCGAAGGACAAGATCCGTTATACCTGGTACTATGCCGGTTCGGATGGAAAGATCTATATAAATGGCTGGTACACGATTGACGGTCATGACTATTACTTTGGAAAGGGCGGGAACTGTACGCTTGATGGAATCATCACGGTTGATGACAAGAAATACTATATTTCCAAGGACAATGGTTGTATGAGTGGCGGTTGGTTCCACATTGACCGCACGAATGATCAGGGTGTCTCCTATTCAACCTGGTACTATGCATCTGCCGATCGCTCTTTGTATTGCAATGGCTGGTTTGATATTGATGGCGGTAGCTTTTATTTCTATGAGTGGGGTAACGCTCCAAGAAATGCCTGGGTAAACCTGGATGAGAAGCGATATTACATTGGGGAGAAGGGACTGGAGAAAAACGGCTGGTTCTCCGTTTCCGGAATCAATAAAAACGGTGACGAGTACACAAACTGGTATTATGCAGAGGCAGACGGTGATATTCGACGTGCCGGATTTTCTCAGATCGGAGAGGATACCTATTATTTTGACCAGAATGGTTTGAGTTTTCGTGCGCGTTGGTTTTCCGATGATGAGAAAAATCGTTATTATCTGAATGCGGATGGAAAGGTAGAAAAGGGCTGGTTTAATGTTCCGACGGTAAATAAGGACGGAGCGAATGTCGATCACTGGTATTATGGCGATGAGGACGGCAAGGTACTCAAGAACGGTTACTATGATCTCGATGGAAAGACGTATTATTTTGATCAGAATGGATCGAGATACCAGAGCCGTTGGATGAATCTGAAGAATGGCAAGCGTCAGTATTTTGATGAGAATGGCGTGATGCAGAGAAGTTGTTGGTTTTCACTCGATAAGACAAAGGCAGATGGAACACCGTACACGGAATGGTACTATGCAGATGAAAATGGTTACCGCCTGAATCGTGGAATCTACACGATCGATGGCAAGCGCTATTTCATCAATAATAACGGAACGATGTTTACCGGCTGGTATACGATGAAGACCGGAGACCGCTATTATTGTGGTGAGGACGGTGCTGTGGCAACCGGCTGGCAGATGCTCAAGATTCCGGTGGACTGGGATGCAAACGGTATTGTCGGTCGTTACGTCAAGGCGAACGGACGCGACGCTTATTTCTATTTTGATGAGACCACGGGTGTGCTTACGCGCAGTTTATCTGGAAATTATACAGAAATCAATGTCAATGGAACTTATTATTGCGTGGATAAGCGTGGAATCATGCAGAGAGGCTGGGGCAAGCTCCGCGATACTTCCCCGGAGATTGACGGCTTCCGCTATTATATGCCGGAGGCAACCGATACCTTGGCTCAGGGTGAGCGCGCAAGAGATTGCTGGGTAAAGACGCTCGGAGCGGATGATATGGTCGGTGAGCTGACTGAGAACTGGTATCGTTTTGACAGCAATGGAATGGCAGTGCGTGCAGGAAGAAATGAGATTGTTCTGAAAGAATTTGACGGAAAGACGTATGCATTTGATGAGAATGGACGTACTCTCGACGGATTCTGGGAGATCAACCGCGTTACCTATTATTTCAATATGGATGACAAGAATGCAGCGGCAACTGGAAAGATTCAGATTGATGATGGCAATGGAGTGACGGATTATTACTTTACAGAGACAGGTTCTGCTTATACGGGTGTTTATGATGGTTCCTTGTATTATAAGGGAAGAATGCAGAAAGCCTTTCCAGGCAAGGGCTATGAGGCGATTTCGATTCCGGACGGAAGTACGAAACTCGTTGATGAGGCAGGCAAGATTGTAGTCGGTCAAACTGTGACGGATGCAGACGGCAATGAGTGGACAACAGATGACAAGGGCGCAATCACGAAGAATGGAAGTCAGGACAGAAGAACCGCATTTGCACCGAGTGTTCGTGCATGGCAGAAGGGCGACGACAGGGATTGATGAAGATTGGTAAGAACTCTGTTTCCTGAATGAGTCATTGGTCGTTTTGCAAAAATCGGTCTGGCGGGAATTTACCAGAATACAAAGGAGAGAAATTATGCAGTTGTCAGCAATTCACCACATTGCAATCATTGTTTCGGACTATGAAAAGGCGAAAGAATTCTATGTGGAAAAACTCGGATTTGAGGTGATCCGTGAGAACTTCCGCAAGGAGCGGGAGGATTGGAAGCTGGATCTGCGAATCGGAGATGGACCGGATGCGACAGAGCTTGAGATTTTTGCGGAGAAGAATCCGCCAAAACGTGTCAATCGGCCGGAAGCCTGCGGACTTCGCCATCTGGCATTTCGTGTGGATGATATTGAGGAGGTGGTTCAGGAGTTAAAGACGCTCGGAATCGAGTGTGAACCGATTCGGCGGGACACTTACACGGATAAGAAGATGACGTTTTTCTTTGATCCGGATGGACTTCCACTGGAACTTCATGAGTAGTTAATAGTTATGAATAATTATGAGCGTGGATAAAGGAGAATAACATTCACCAAATCTACGCAATTCGCCAGAGTTGTTTCATGGTTTGAAAATATGGAAATATGGAAAATATGAAAATAACAAGACAGACTGCTCGCCAGCGATGGCGGGTGGTCTGTCTGTTTTTAGATGTTGAGATTCCTGGCGTTTTGGGGCAGAAAATGTCTGCGAGGAGTTTGCCTTTTCTTTTGGGATTGGGCGGATTTTGTCGGCGCAGGGAAAGAAACAGTTGAAGAATTTTGTATTTGATAGTAGAATATTTGAGGAATATTTGAAGGAAAAAAGAAAATTCGTGAATTTGTCCGGAAATGGTTTCGGATGGCTGTCGTTTTTAGGGGACAGAATTAAGGAGGAAAAATTAGGACATGATCGCATATCAGATAAAAATCACCGAGAAGAACAGAAAACCGGTTGCATGGAGACGCTGTCAGGTTCCGGCAGGTCTGACCTACACCAGACTGGCTGAGATCTTGCTGGCGGTTTTAGAGCAGGATCAGGCTCTGCCTTTCGGATTTGAGTTCTATCATAAAAAAGTACGGATTCAGGAGAGCGGGGCAGGTGTATTTGGCGCAAGCACAGCTTATACGATGGAGGATGCACAGACATCCGCAGATGAGCTGATGAACACGGAAGAGTGGTTCAGCTTCTTTGCTGGAAAAGACGGAAAGTATCGCATAGATATTGAGAAACAGCAGGAAAGTGTGGATGCAGAGAGCCCGGTTGTGCTTCAGATTAAGGACGCAGAGAGCGCAGATGCAGAGGGTGCAAGGGATGCCCTGAATCAGAAGCTGGCTACCGAGTTTGCCATTTCCAAGACAGAAGCAAATGCAGAGGCAAACACAGGAGCGAATGGTGCTACCCAGAATGCGGATGAGATTGCACAGGTCGAGAAGGCAATGAAGATTGCAGAAACCGCAGAGAAGAAAGAGGAAGCATTAGACGCTCAGTCTGCAATGCAGGAGGGTGTTGTGCTGAGTACTGAGTGGATTCTTCTGAATCAGGAGATGAATGCCTTAAAGAATATGGCAAAGAAATGGCATCTCGCTCCAACAAAGGAGGAGGAGGCAGATCCGACAAAGGAGGAGCTTGCGCAGAAACTTGCTGAGATCGTTCTTCAGCCGGAAAATATGCGCCAGAACTTTGTGACGATGAAGGATATCTCGATCCATGTCTGGGAGCAGGTATTGGAGAATGAGGGTGCAGCTGCGATTGAGCGTGATAAGCTTGAGGCTCTGATGCCGTTTTACTGGAACGGCTATGTGATGCTGTATGAGAACGGTACGGCTGCTATTCCGGCAGAGGTAAAGGATGTTTACGCGCAGATCAACACGAAGGAATTCCATCACCGCAGAGCAGAGGTGATCTGGATGCTTGACTGCCTGTATATGCACCGCATGATCTATGCAACTGTTCCGGTTTCGGTTATGGTGCAGATGTACCGTGGCAGAGAGGGATTTGAGGTAACTCCGAAGCAGTTTATGGAGATCTTTGAGGCAATTCCGGCGGATCAGAACCCGTGCGTGATCAAGGATGACCGCGTGATTCAGAAGGATGTGCTTCATGATGATCTTTACCGCAAGATCGAGCAGGGACGCCGGATGAAGGATTTCTCAATTCCGTCCGCAGAGGAAGTGCGTGACTGTGAGAAGCACGGCTATCCGTCCAAGAATCCGTCCTACCAGAAGCTCGCAACGTTCTTTGCAGAGCAGATGGGACTGCGCGGTGCGTGGACACAGGAGGCTGTCGCAGCTGTCTGGGAGATGACCGCAATGGGATACAGCCGTGATGAGATTCTTCATGAGCTGACCGAGATGGGAATGGAGTTCTCCATGAGCGTAAAGGAAACCTTTGGCACCCTGTATCAGGAGGTTTGTGCAAATACGAGAATGTTCCGTTGCAGTGGTTACACCCTTGATGAGATGATGAAGGCACAGGCAAAGGGCATCCGCAAGATCTACCCGAACGATCCGTGTCCGTGTGGAAGCGGTAAGAAGTATAAGAAGTGCTGTGGACGTCTTCAGTAAAACTAAGACAAAAAAGTAAAGCCAAGTAAATTAAACGCAAAGCCAAGTGAGAGAAAGTTAAGTAAGTGAAAAAGCGGAGAGGGGGGTCTGTCATGCCAGTATTTGATTTTAATGATGTCCCGGAGAAGGAGAGAACAGCGGAGTGTACTTACACGACGTTTTCTTCCAATAATTCGAATCCGACACCGGAACAGCCGATTATGGTTTTGGACAATCAAAAACGGAAGTGGCAACATCATTCCTGCGGACGTTTCACAAATCCGGTGAAGCGGACTGCATTTGAGTTTGAGGAGGAGGACGGAACAGTCAGCGCAGATATTTTGCAGATTGATGCGCGTTTTGTCAGCCTGTTAAAGTGGCTGGGTGAGAACCACATCACGGTGCGCCTGTCCGGTGAGAACCAGGAGAACGGCTATGCAGTGTACAAGATTCGGGAGATTGCATTCGGAGGCGGTACAAAGCTGTCTGCGGAGGATGGTTTCTTGCAGTTTATGATTGAGCGCCTGTTGGCAAGCAGTGCACCGGCAGAGGAGGAAAGCGAGGAGGAGACCGATGAGCTCGGCGATGACATGAAGCTCACAAGTCTTCAGAGCATCACGGACTTTATGACCTGTGCAGGAAGAACCCTGCCGGAGAATATTCGTCTGTGGGCACGCCGAAATCTTGCGGTGGCACGTTCCCATGAGGTTTCCCCGGAGGAACGCCGTCACGCACAGCGCGCCCTCTCAATCATGATGAATATCCAGTGGAAGAACAATTACTTTGAGTCGATTGACCCGAAGGAGGCACGCAGAATCCTCGATGAGGAGCTTTACGGCATGGAGCGCGTAAAACAGAGAATCATTGAGACGATCATCCAGATCAACCGCACGCACACGCTTCCGGCTTACGGCCTTCTGCTTGTCGGTCCGGCTGGTACCGGAAAGTCCCAGATCGCCTATGCCGTGGCAAGAATTCTGAAACTGCCGTGGACGACGCTCGACATGAGCTCGATCAACGATCCGGAGCAGTTGACCGGAAGCTCCCGAATTTACGCGAATGCGAAGCCGGGAATCATCATGGAGGCATTCTCGATGGCGGGAGAGTCCAATCTTGTTTTCATCATCAATGAGCTTGACAAGGCAGCTTCCGGAAAGGGAAACGGCAACCCGGCAGATGTACTGTTGACGCTTCTTGACAACCTTGGATTTACTGATAACTACATGGAGTGCATGATCCCGACCGGAGGCGTTTACCCGATCGCGACCGCAAACGATAAGTCTCAGATCAGTGCACCGCTTATGTCCCGTTTTGCCGTGATCGACATTCCGGACTATACTGTGGAGGAGAAGAAAATCATCTTCTCGCGCTATGCTCTGCCGAAGGTTCTGCGCCGGATGAGCCTGCGCCCGGAGGAGTGCATTCTCACCGATGAGGGTCTTGATGCTGTGATCGAGCTTCATATGCAGACAAGCGGAATCCGTGATCTTGAGCAGGCAGCAGAGCACATTGCGGCAAATGCCCTCTATCAGATTGAGGTTGATCATCTTGAGAAAGTGGTCTTCACTGCCGAGATGGTAAAAAAATTGCTCTCATAAGCTTATGAGAATGATTTTGTTTTATTTGAGTACTTGGATTTTACCTAGATCGTATTTTTGATAGATTGATCCCCGACTTTTTCCTGAGATGGAGAGAGCCGGGGATTTTTATATATTGTTTTGAGAAAAATTTCTTTAGTGGATTGCATCAGAAAACAGAACACGTTATAATAAAAAACAGAGGACTAAATTTAATACAAAATGAGTGTTTGCAAAGAGAAAGCGTACTAGACTTAGTACAAAATTAGTATTTGCAAAGATGAAACGTACTAAATTTAGTACTTAATTAGTACTTGCAAAAATTGAGAGAATCATGTATAATCTTATCAATTTGGGCTGAAATACGAAAGAGCCTGCAAAAAGAAAGGATAGGTACCCCGTATATGAAAGCATTTCTCATTCTGGAAGATGGCACCGTTTTTGAAGGAACAAGCATCGGTTCTACCAGAGAAGTAATCAGTGAAATCGTGTTCAATACTTCGATGACCGGTTACCTGGAGGTTCTCACAGACCCCTCCTACGCGGGACAGGCAGTTGTAATGACTTACCCGCTCATCGGCAACTATGGCATTTGTTATGAGGACATGGAGTCGGGACGGCCTTGGCCGGACGGCTATATTGTTCGTGAATTATCTCGGATTCCCAGTAATTTCCGCAGCGAGGATACCATCCAGCATTTCTTGGAAAAGTATGACATTCCCGGTATCAGTGGCATCGATACAAGAGCCCTCACAAAGATTTTAAGAGAAAAAGGAACCATGAACGGCATGATCACGACGAAGGAGTACGCTGATTTAGCAGAGCCGATTGCCCGCATGAAGGCTTACACCGTAAAGGGTGTGGTTAAGGCAACCTCCTGCAAGGAGAAGTATGTGCTCAAGCAGTCTGATAAATTTGAGAAGCCGATCAAGAAAGTCGCTCTTCTCGATCTCGGTGCAAAGCGCAACATCGCCCGTTCTCTTGCAGAGCGCGGTTGTGAGGTGACGATCTATCCGTGCGATACAAGCGCAGAGGAGATTCTGGCATCGAACCCGGACGGCATCATGCTGTCAAACGGCCCTGGAGACCCGAAGGAGAATGTCGAGATCATCAAGGAGATCCACAAGCTCTATGAATCCAATGTGCCGATCTTTGCAATCTGCCTCGGTCATCAGCTGATGGCACTGGCAACCGGCGCTGACACCTTCAAGCTGAAGTATGGTCACCGCGGTGGCAACCATCCGGTAAAAGATCTCTCCACCGGAAGAGTGTACATCTCTTCTCAGAACCACGGCTATGCAGTGAATCCGGAGAGTCTGGATCCGAAGGTAGCTGAGCCGGCATTTACCAATGTCAATGACGGAACGAACGAGGGTCTGCGCTACGTTGGAAAGAACATTTTCACCGTACAGTACCATCCGGAGGCTTGTCCGGGACCGCAGGATTCTTCGTACCTGTTTGATCGTTTTATCACTATGATGGGAGGAAATGAATAATGCCTAAGATTCCTGGTATCAAGAAAGTTCTGGTTCTGGGTTCCGGCCCGATCGTCATCGGACAGGCGGCCGAGTTTGACTATGCGGGTACCCAGGCCTGCCGTTCCCTGAAAGAGGAGGGCATTGAGGTTGTTCTGTTAAACTCCAACCCGGCTACGATCATGACCGATAAGGACATCGCAGACCGCGTTTACATTGAGCCGTTGACCGTTGAGGTTGTTGAGCAGTTGATCAAGAAAGAGCGTCCGGACAGCATTCTTCCGACTCTGGGTGGACAGGCTGGACTGAACCTGGCAATGGAACTCGAGGAGGCTGGTTTCTTAAAGGAGAACAACGTTCGCCTGATCGGTACGACGGCCCTGACGATCAAGAAGGCAGAGGATCGTGAGATGTTCAAGGAGACGATGGAGAAGATCGGTGAGCCGGTTGCTCCGTCTGACATTGTTGAGAACGTTGAGGATGGTCTTCGCATCGCAGAGCAGATCGGTTACCCGGTTGTACTTCGTCCGGCATATACGCTTGGCGGTAGCGGTGGCGGTATCGCAGATAACCCGGAGCAGTGCCGTGAAATCCTTGAGAATGGTCTTCGTCTCTCTCGTGTAGGTCAGGTTCTTGTAGAGCGTTGCATCGCAGGATGGAAAGAGATCGAGTACGAGGTAATGCGAGACGGTGCAGGAAACGTAATCACCGTATGTAACATGGAGAACATTGATCCGGTCGGCGTTCACACCGGAGACAGTATCGTTGTTGCTCCGTCCCAGACCTTAGGCGATAAGGAGTATCAGATGCTCCGTACTTCCGCACTGAACATCATCACCGAGCTTGGTATCACCGGTGGATGTAACGTACAGTATGCACTTCATCCGACGAGCTTCGAGTACTGTGTTATCGAGGTAAACCCGCGTGTAAGCCGTTCTTCTGCACTGGCTTCCAAGGCAACCGGATACCCGATCGCGAAGGTAGCTGCAAAGATCGCTCTTGGTTACACGCTTGACGAGATCAAGAATGCCGTAACCAAGAAGACTTACGCAAGTTTCGAGCCGATGCTTGACTACTGTGTTGTTAAGATGCCGCGTCTGCCGTTCGATAAGTTCATCAGTGCAAAGAGAACGCTGGGAACCCAGATGAAGGCAACCGGTGAGGTTATGAGTATCTGCACGAACTTTGAGGGTGGTCTGATGAAGGCAATCCGTTCCCTCGAACAGCATGTAGACTGCCTGCGCTCCTACGATTTCACTGATCTGACAAATGATGAGCTGATGAAACAGCTGGCACAGGTTGATGATCGTCGTATCTGGGTAATCGCAGAGGCACTGCGCCGTGGCATTTCCTACGAGGAGATCCATGCGATCACAAAGATTGACTTCTGGTTTATCGATAAGCTCGCAATTATCGTTGAGATGGAGAATAAACTGGAGAAGGGACCGCTGACTCCGGAGCTTTTGAAAGAAGCAAAGCGCATCGAGTTCCCGGACAACGTAATTTCCCGTCTGAGCGGTGTACCGCAGGATGAGATCAAGGCAATGCGTCATGCAAACAACATCCGCGCTGCTTACAAGATGGTAGATACCTGTGCGGCAGAGTTCGCAGCAGAGACTCCTTACTACTATTCCTGCTTTGATGGCGTGAGCGAGGTTGAGGAGGAGCACTCCCGCAAGAAGGTACTCGTTCTTGGTTCCGGTCCGATCCGTATCGGTCAGGGTATCGAGTTCGACTTCTGTTCCGTTCACAGCACCTGGGCGTTTGCAAAGGAAGGCTATGAGACAATCATCGTCAACAATAACCCGGAGACCGTAAGTACCGATTTCGATATCGCTGACAAGCTGTACTTTGAGCCGTTGACCCCGGAGGATGTTGAGAGCATCGTGGACATCGAGAAGCCGGATGGCGCAGTCGTTCAGTTCGGTGGACAGACCGCAATTAAGCTGACCGAGTCCCTGATGAAGATGGGCGTTCCGATCCTTGGTACCGCAGCAGAGGATGTCGATGCGGCAGAGGACAGAGAGCTCTTTGATGAGATCCTTGAGAAGTGCCAGATTCCGCGTCCGGCAGGTCACACCGTATTTACTGCAGAGGAGGCAAAGAAGGCAGCAGAACAGCTTGGTTATCCGGTTCTCGTTCGTCCGTCCTACGTTCTCGGTGGTCAGGGTATGCAGATCTGTATCAACGATCACGATGTGGATGAGTTTATCGGAATTATCAACCAGATCGCACAGGATCACCCGATCCTCGTCGATAAGTACATCATGGGTAAAGAGATCGAGGTTGATGCCGTTTGCGACGGTCAGGATATCCTGATCCCGGGTATCATGGAGCACATCGAGCGCACCGGTATCCACTCCGGAGACAGTATCTCCGTATATCCGGCACCGAGCATCACTCCGGTTGTCGAGGCAAAGCTCGTTGATTACACTCAGAAGCTCGCTCGTGCCCTCCATGTAAAAGGCATGATCAACATCCAGTTTATCGTTGATGGCGAGGATGTCTACATCATTGAGGTAAACCCGCGTTCTTCCAGAACCGTTCCGTACATCAGCAAGGTAACCGGAATCCCGATCGTTCCGTTAGCTACTCAGGTGATCTGTGGTCACACGATCCGCGAGCTTGGCTACGAGCCGGGTCTTCAGAAGAAGTCCGAGTACATTGCAATCAAGATGCCGGTATTCTCGTTTGAGAAGATCCGTGGCGCAGATATCAGCCTTGGACCGGAGATGAAGTCCACAGGTGAGTGTCTTGGTATCGCAAAGACCTTCAACGAGGCTCTGTACAAGGCATTTGAGGGCGCAGGTATCAAACTGCCGAAGCACAAGAACATGATCATCACGGTTCGTGAGTCCGAGCATCAGGATGTTGTTCCGATCGCAAGACGTTTCCAGAATGTTGGATACAAGATCTTCGCAACCCGCGGAACCGCAAAAGTGCTCAACGATAACGGTGTGAAGGCGCTTCCGGTTAGAAAGATCGAGCAGGAGTCCCCGAACATCCTCGACCTGATCCTTGGCCACGAGATCGATCTCGTCATCGATATTCCGCACCAGGGCGCAGAGGCAAGCCACGATGGTTTCGTGATCCGTCGAAATGCAATCGAGACCGGAATTCATGTACTGACGAGCCTTGATACGGCCGCAGCACTTGCAACAAGCCTTGAGAATCGTGCAAAAGAGCTGACTCTGATTGATATTGCAACTGTGAAGGGTCGCTAGAACTTTATTTCCTATAAGATTACCACGTCTGAGGAGTCTCTTCAGGCGTGGTAATTTATTATTTCATAGGAAATTGCGTCCTATGAAATAATAAATGCTCCGCAAGGATGCGCACTCGGCGCAGGAGTAGATGGTTGCCGAAGCAACCGCGCCTCGGCGCGAGAATGTGCCAAGGCACATTCTTTTTCAGAAAGGACGGTGTTCGCTATGGAAATGATGATGATTATCGTGCAGGAGCAGGACTACGAGAAACTGGCGGGACTTTTGATCCGCAATCGGATTCTTGCGACAAAGTTTTTGACGGAAGGACTTTACACAAACAAGAAAAATATCACGCTGATGATCTGTATTGAGAAGGAGCGTGAGCGTGAAGTTCTCGAGTATGTGCGCCAGAGCTGTACGGAGCGTTATGAGGATCGTCAGGTCTGGGAATACAACGGAAAAACGATGGTCGATGTCGTGCGAAACATCAAGATCGGAGGGGCAACCGTTATCATTTCAGATGTGGATCGCGTTCTGAAATATTGATTATTGATTGATACGTTCTGAATAATTGAGAAATAAAGATAAAGAAACATAAATAAAGAAAAGAAGAGAAAAGTGCGAAGGAGAGGCTTCACGGACAGTTCCGGATAAGGGGGACTGGAGGTGGAGTCTCTTTTTTGTGTTTTAGTTTCAAAATAATGTCAAAAAAAGAATCCAAGGAATTTGTAAAAAACAGATGTTGTCAGATCGGAAAAATTCGTGTACAATTTAATCATATCGTGACGTTTTTTCTGCAATTATTTGTACACTTAAAAAGTTTTGCGGAAAGTTATCTGGAAAGTTATCCGAGGTGTTTTGAAATGAGATTCTGTGCGAAATTTATGAGGAGATCTTGCGAATATTTTGCGGAAGAATGAGAAGAAAGATTCAGAATTGTATGGGAGAAAGAAAAATGACAGAAGAAAAAACTGGAAAAATGAGTCCGGAAGTCATGCAGGAGAAAAAGAGAGAGGTGCTCTTGACTGCAAAGAAGGCATATGACGAGAAGCTGATGGCGGGCACGAGCGGAAATATGAGCGTGTACTGTCCGGATTGTGGACTGATGGCAATCACGCCGAGTTCCTATGATTACAGCATCATGGAGGAAAAAGATATTGTTGTGATTGACCTCGACGGAAATGTGATTGAGGGCTGTCACCGCCCGTCTTCCGAGTGGAAGATGCATGCAGAGATCTATCGTCACCTGCCTCATGTCGGCGCGATCGTGCACACGCACTCTCCGTATGCGACCTCGTTTGCGGTGACGCATCAGGAGATTCCGGTTATTTTGATCGAGATGATTCCGTTCCTCAAGGGAAGCATTGAGGTCAGCCCGTATGCGACGCAGGGAAGTGCCGAGGTTGGACTGAATGCGGTTCCGATTCTCGAGCGCAAGAATGCCTGCCTGATGGCAAACCACGGTGTTGTCGCAGTTGGCGCGACGATGGCGGAGGCTTATATCAACAGCGTTTATGTGGAGGATACCGCAAAGATCTATCATATGGCACTGAGTGTCGGAACACCGATTGAGATTCCGGGATATGAGAAAGAAAAATAAGGTTACGGCGCAAGCGTGCCGAAAAGTGTTGTTTTATAAGATTTTTATAGATTAAATTATAGGAAATATTAGAAATAGCATTAGGAAACATCAGATAAGGGGAGAGAAAGGAAATGCGTGGAGTTTATTTTAACGGAACAGGGGCGGAGTTTCGAGATGATCTGCAAAAGCCGGTTCCGTCCGCGACGGAGAGTCTGATTCGGATTCTTTATGCAGGTGTCTGTAACACGGATCGAGAGGTCTTAAAAGGATATCGCCCCTCATTTCGCGGTGTGATGGGACATGAGTTTGTCGGAGTTGTTGAGGAATCATCAGACTTGTCATGGGTTGGAAAGACTGTGGTCGGAGAGTTGAATGCGGGATGCGGTCACTGTATTTACTGTCGGACAGGGCGTGAGAAACACTGTTTGACGCGTCGGGTGATTGGAATGGAGAAAAAGGATGGATGTTTTGCAGAGTATATGACGCTTGAGACTCACCTCTTGCATGAGGTTCCGTCTACGTTGGCTCCGGAGACAGCACTGCTCACAGAGCCACTTGCGGCTGCACTTCAGGTCACGAAGCAGGTGCATATCCAGCCGGATCTTCCGATTGCTGTGATTGGAGACGGTCGACTGGCTTATCAGGTTGCAAGCGTTTTGCGCCTGACCGGAGCGAACCTGACGGTGATTGGAAAGCATCCGGAGAAACTCGCCCAGTTTGAATCGTTTGGTCGGACAATGACGATCGAGCAGGCAGAAAATCTTGCCGATCAGGCATTGGAATCCGGTGAGGGAAGCTATGAGATCGTTGTTGAGGCATGTGGTGCGCCATCAGGACTTGAGCTTGCAGCAAAGATTGTGCGAAAGCAGGGTACGATCGTCTTAAAGAGCACTTATGCGGGAAAGACGAATGTCGATATGAGCTTCTATGCGGTCAATGAGATCACGATCAAGGGAAGCAGATGTGGTCCGTTTGATCCGGCATTGCGCCTTTTGGAGCAGGGACTTGTGAAGTTACCGCCGGTGGAGTTTTATGAGCTGGAAGATTATGAGAAGGCGTTTGGGTCTCGGGCGTTCAAAGCGGGATTTCGGATTGGGAAGTAGTATTAATCTTAATAAAGGCAAGACAGGGGCTCCCTTCGCAAAATAAGTTCTATAAACGCGCTCTCGCTCCGGGTTAAACGTAGCAGTGCATAAGGTCGCAAAGTACGCGACCTAAACACTGACGTTTCACACGGGTTTACAGAAACTTTTTTGCTTCGGGAGCCTGCTAGTAATTAGTAGCATAAAAAATAAAAATTGCTATATAGAAAGGACAGAACAATGGCGGAGTTTTTAATGGAAGACGGCGAGATGGCACAGCCGGAGAATGTGAGATTGAGTGAGGATGGAAAGGCGGTTGTGATCTTGGATCAGACCCAGCTTCCGAATGTGACGGAGTTTTTGACACTTGATACTCCGAAGAAGATGTACGATGCGATTTTTGAGCTTCAGGTGCGTGGAGCACCGGCGATCGGCATCTGTGCCGGATATTGCATGTATGTGCTCTCCGGTCAGATTGCAGAGGAGACGAAAGATTATGAGGGATTTCTTGCAAAATTCCGTGAGCAGAAAGAATATCTGAATTCTTCCCGTCCGACCGCAGTTAACCTGAGCTGGGCGCTGAACCGCATGGAGAATACCGTGGTTGCAAACAAGGAAAGAAGTGTTGAGGAGATCGTGGAGATCCTTGGTGCAGAGGCAAAGGAAATTCAGGCGGAGGATCAGCGCATGTGCCGTGCAATTTCCGAGTACGGTCTGTCCCTGATCAAGGATGGCGATGGAATTCTGACTCACTGCAACGCAGGTCCGCTTGCAACCTCAAGCTATGGAACGGCTCTTGGTCCGCTGTTCCTCGGAAAAGAGCGCGGAATGAATTTCCATGTATTCTCTGATGAGACGAGACCGCTGTTACAGGGTGCGCGTCTGACTTCCTATGAGCTTCAGAAGGCAGGCATCGATGTGACCTTGATTTGTGATAATATGGCGAGCATCGTGATGAAGAACGGTTGGGTACAGGCATGTTTTGTTGGCTGTGACCGCGTCGCAGCAAATGGAGACGCAGCGAACAAGATCGGAACGAGTGGAGTTGCGATTCTGGCAAGATATTATGGAATCCCGTTCTATGTGCTTGGACCGACCTCAACGATTGATATGAACTGTAAGACAGGTGCGGACATCAAGATTGAGCTTCGCAATCCGGATGAGATCAAGAAGAAATTCTATGAGAAGCCGATGGCACTTGAGAAGGTAAAATGCTACAATCCGGCATTTGATGTGACCGATCATGAGCTGATTGCAGGAATCATCACGGAGAAGGGCATTTGCCGTGCTCCGTACACCGAGAGTCTTGCAAAACTGTTTGAGGATTAAAAATTTAAGTCGATTCGGAGAAAGATAAAACTCTGAGGTTCAAAACGGGATTAATTTGAAAAAATGAAAATATTCATTAAAAAAATTAATAAATAGTGAGAGGAAAAGAAGAAGTTTAGAAGAATTGGTTGATATTCGCCGTGATTTGTAGTAAAAATATACATGTAACCATTTTTTAGTTCTCAAAAAGATGTGGATTTCGTGCGTGAAAAGACAGGGGGAACGGTTCGGAGACGGACTGGAAAGTGCGGTCTGTATCGAGATGAGGATCATAGAAAACAGGTGCAGAGAGAACAACAAAAAAGGAGAATCAGATTATGAAAAAAGTTCTGAGTATAGCGCTGAGCACAGCAGTAGTAGCTAGTACGCTTTTAACCGGATGTGGCGGTAGCAATGGTGGTTCCGCAGAGACCACAGCACCGGCAAAGGATGAGACCACTGCAAGTGCAGAGGGCGAGAGCAAGGCAGAGGGTGGCTCTGAGGCAGGTGGCGATGCGCTGAAGATTGCGATTGTCAGCAGTCCGTCCGGTGTAGATGACGGTTCTTTCAACCAGGATAACTACAACGGTGTTCTGGCATTTATCGAGGAGAATCCGTCCGCAACCGTTACCCCGGTTCGCGAGGAGACCGGTGATACCGCAGCAGCTCTTCAGGCAGTTGCAGATATCGTTGCAGATTACGATGTTATCGTATGCTGTGGTTACCAGTTCGCAGGAATCGGTACCCTTGCAGAGGACAACCCGGATGTAGATTTCATTCTGGTTGACTCCAACCCGTCTGACGCAGAGGGCAATGAGGTTAGCTGTGACAACATCTACGCAATGACCTTCAAGGAGCAGGAGGGTGGCTTCTTCGCAGGTATGGCAGCAGCACTTGAGTCTCAGTCCAAGAAGGTTGCAGTTGTAAACGGTATCGCATATCCGTCCAACGTAAACTACCAGTTCGGATTTGAGTCTGGTGTCAACTACGCAAACGAGAAGTTTGAGGCTGGCGCTGAGGTTGTAGAGCTTCCGTCCTACGCAGGTACTGATGTGACCGGCGCAAATGTTGGCGGTAACTATGTAGGCAGCTTCGCAGATGAGGCAACCGGTAAAGTAGTCGGCAAGGCTCTGATCGATGAGGGCGTTGACACAATCTTTGTTGCAGCAGGTGGTTCCGGAAATGGTGTCTTCACCGCAGCAAAGGAAGCAACCGGTGTGAAGGTAATCGGCTGTGACGTAGACCAGTACGATGACGGTGCAAATGGTTCTGACAACGTAATCCTGACCTCTGTTCTGAAGGTTATGAGCATGAACGTAGAAAAACAGCTCAATGCAGTTAAGGATGGCTCTTTCAAGGGTGAGAACGTGGTTCTGGGTGCAGATACCGATTCTACCGGTTTTGTAAAGGCAGAGGGCAGAAATCAGATGTCTGAGGATACAATCAGCAAGCTCGATGAGGCTTATGAGCTCGTGAAGGACGGAACCATCGTTCCGGCATCTAATTTCAACGGTGAGACTCCGGAGGATTTTACTGGTTTAAAGTAAATTTCGGATAAGTTTCGAGTGAATTTCGGGTAAAAGATGAAATTCGGAGATCTGAATAAGAGATTTGAGTTGAGAAGAGACTGGAGAAGAAAGACGGTCTCAACAGAACAATAAGGGTTCCGGCTTTATGGGTCCCTGATCAGGACTCATAGAAGCCGGCCTTTTTGAATGCCTCAGATGCAGGTTGCAGATAAGTGTCGCATGACAGCAGAGGTGCTGGCTTGCGACACCTATGCGTTTACAGGAAAATGAAAAAACGAAACGTGAAAAAGAAAAATGAAAATCAAGCGGGAAATCAGAAATCTGGGTATTCAAAAGGGAACAAGAAAATGGAGATAAGGAGGTCGGTTTATGTCGGAGTACATCATTGAGATGAAGCACATCACCAAACGTTTTCCCGGCATTGTGGCGAATCAGGATGTGACGTTGCAGATCAAGAAGGGAGAGATTTTTGCTCTTCTGGGAGAGAATGGAGCGGGAAAATCCACGCTGATGAGTATGTTGTTCGGCATGTATGAGCCGGATGAGGGCGAGATCTGGATCCGCGGAAAGAAGGAGAACATCACCTCTCCGAGCTATGCGACGAAACTGAATATCGGTATGGTGCATCAGCACTTCAAGCTGGTGTCCAACTACACAATCACGGAGAATATCATTCTCGGATTGGAGAACAAGGACAAAAAGTTTGGTTTCCTGCCGTGGGTGGACTTAAAGAAGGCGGACAGGAAAGTCGCCGAGCTGTCAAAGCAGTATGGTCTTGAGGTCAATCCGACTGATGTGATCGAGGACATCAATGTCTCGATTCAGCAGAGAGTGGAGATCCTGAAAATGCTCTACCGTGAGGCGGAGATTCTGATCTTTGATGAGCCGACGGCAGTGCTGACTCCTCAGGAGATCGAGTTCCTCTTAAAGATCATCAAGGGACTGCGTGACGGCGGAAAAACGATCATTCTGATCACGCACAAGCTCGAGGAGATCAAGCAGGTTGCAGACCGCTGTGCGATTCTGAACCGTGGTCGTCTGATCGATGTGCTCGATGTGGCGACGACTTCGACGAAGACGATGGCGAACAAGATGGTCGGTCGTGAGGTTAGTTTCCAGGTCGAGAAGAAGCCGGCAAACTTCCGCGAGACTGTGCTTGAGGTCAAGAACCTCACGGTGCGCAACCAGGATCACTTCGATGTTGTGAAGAACGTCTCGTTCTCGATTCATGGCGGTGAGATCTTTGCGATCGCCGGTGTATCCGGAAACGGTCAGATCGAGGTCGCCGATGCGATTGCGGGACTTGCGGAGGCAGCCGAAGGACAGATCATTTTAAACGGCGTCGACATCACGCATGAGAGCATCCGAAAGAGAACCCTTCAGGGCATTTCCTACATCCCGGAGGATCGCCAGAGCTACGGTCTTGTCCTCGACTTTACGCTTGAGGAAAATCTGGCATTAAAGACTTATTTCAAGGAGCCGTTCTCTCATCATGGAGTGCTGAATCAGAGCGCGTTTGATGAGTACGGAAAGGAACTGATCGACCGCTATGATATCAGAAGTGGTCAGGGCATCAAGACGATTGTGCGCTCGATGAGTGGAGGAAACCAGCAGAAGGCGATCATCGGTCGTGAGATCGAGCTGAAATCCCCGCTGATGATCTTTGTACAGCCGACGCGAGGTCTTGATATCGGTGCGATTGAGAACATTCACCGCCAGATCATTCAGGAGCGCGATGCGGGCAAGGCGATTCTTCTGATTTCTCTCGAACTTGATGAGATCATGGACTGTGCCGACACGATCGGTGTCATCTACAACGGTCAGATTCAGAAGATTGCAGACGCCAAGACACTGACGACGAATCAGGTCGGAGAATTTATGATGGGGGTAAAAGCGGATGCAGAAAAATAATCATACAATCAAAAAAGGATTCGTCCGCCTTCTCGGAAATGAGCGCTATCAGGCGGTTTCGATTCCGCTGTTTGCTATTGTGCTGAGCCTTCTCGCCGGTGCGGTCGTGATTCTCGCACTCGGAAAGAACCCGCTTGTGGCTTACCAGAACCTGCTTCAGGGTTCCGGTATTCTGCCGAAGGCGACGTATGCAGGTCATAAGAGCATGCTGACGGATTTCATGAGCTTCATGAACGCGTGGACGCCGATGCTTTTTGCTTCTCTCGCAGTCGCAGTTGCCCTGCGTGCCGGTCTGTTTAATATCGGTGTCTCCGGTCAGATGCTGGTTGCCGGTTTTGTGACAACTCTGCTCGTCGGTTATAGCGATCTTCCGGCTCCGGTTGCAAAACCGCTCGTTCTGATCTGTGGAATTATCTCAGGTGCGCTTGTCGGTGCACTGATCGGATGGATGAAAGAGAAGTTTAACATCAACGAGGTTGTGTCCTCGATTATGATCAATTACATTGCACAGTATGTAATCAGTTTCTTTATCAATACCTACTATGTCAACCCGGTATCCCGTCAGTCGAATCCGGTCTCAAAGGCATCGAGACTGACGCTGATGGATACGACAGTCGGAGATCTCAAGATGGATATTCCGCTTGGAATCATCCTCGCGATCATTATTGCGATCGCAGTAAAGTTCCTGCTTGACCGCACGACATTCGGCTATGAGCTCAAGAGTGTCGGAACAAGCCGAAATGCCGCAAAGTATGCAGGTATCAAGGTTGGACGCAGTATGGTCATGGCGTTTGTCGTATCGGGAGCACTTGCCGGTCTTGCCGGTGTGACCTATTATCTCGGATACTTTGGCTCGATTCAGCCGAAGGTGCTTGCAAGCACGGGATTTGACTCGATTGCAGTCTCTCTGCTCGCAAACTCAAATCCGATCGGTATCATTTTTTCCTCCTTCCTGATCACGGTAATCAGCAAGGGAAGTACCTACATGAACTCTGCGTCCGGACTCGAATCGGAGATTGCATCTGTTATCACCGGTGTGATCCTTCTGTTCTCCGCGTGCGGTGCATTCATCCGTTATAAGGTCAAGAGTATGAAAGAGGAACTCAAGGAAAGCGAAGAAAGGGGGAACCGCTAATGGAACGAATTATCATAGACGGACTTTCGTTTTCCCTGCCGTTGTTTATCATGGCGATCGGCGGTATTTACAGTGAGAAGAGCGGTATCACAAACCTTGCGCTCGAGGGACTTCAGGGTGTGGGCGCATTCTTCGGTGCGCTTGTCGCTGTGAGCATTGCAGGAAATTTTTCGGGAAATTCTCAGGTGCCTTACTATGTCGCCCTTCTGTTTGCCGTGATTGGAGGAACGCTCTATTCCCTGCTTCACGCACTTCTGTGCATTCGCTTTAAGGCAAACCAGGTCATCAGTGGTGTCGTGATCAATATTTTGGCATCCGCGCTGACGGCTTTCTTAACCAAGTACATCAACCGCAGTGTCTTTGGCGCAGCTTCCGATAAGTTCGTGCTTGGCGTATCTGCAAAATGGACGATCCCGGGTCTGTCCCAGATTCCGGTGCTCGGCGCAGTCTTCAAGGATATTTACCCGTTTGAGGTTATCATTGTCGTTGTGGCAATCATCGCATGGTATGTGATGTACAAGACTCCTTACGGCATGAACCTTCGCGCCTGTGGTGACAACCCGCATGCAGTTGATGCAGCCGGTGTCGACGTGGCAAAGGTTCGCCTGATTGCCGTTATGGTGTCCGGCGGTCTTTCCGGTCTTGCAGGAATCAGCTTTGCGTACTCAATCTCCGCAAACTTCTCCTCGAGCATCTATGTCGGCTACGGATATCTGGCGATTGCAGCGCTGATCTTCGGAAACTGGACGATTCTGCCGACACTCGGTTCCTGTCTGCTGTTTGGATTTGCGCGTTCCGGCGGATATTTCCTTGTGCAGAAACTTCAGATGCCGAGCAGTTACTCGGATCTCGTGATGACGCTTCCGTATGTTGTGACGCTTCTGCTTCTGATTTTCTTCTCGAAGTACAATCGTTCCCCGCGTGCGCTCGGTGAGATCTACGATAAGGGCAAGCGATAAGAACTCTTTTTGGAACACATAGAGAAATCAGACTGGGAAAGAGAAATAGAGCTGAAAAAGAAAGAAAAAAGAAAAAATGGAAAAGGAGAAAAGGAGGGATCACAGATGAACATTCGTTTTTATAATGCGAGAATTCTGACGATGAATCAGAATACGGAGATTCTGGAAGGAGAAGTCTGGGTGGAGGGAAACCGAATCACCCATGTCGGACCGGTCAATGTCAGTGGTGCGGATTCTGTAAAGATTTTGGAACAGCCGATCTGGGATCGTGAGATTGATGCAAAGGGCAACCTGATCATGCCGGGATTTAAGAATGCGCACACGCACTCTGCGATGACGTTTCTGCGCTCCTACGCAGATGATATGCCACTTCTCGACTGGCTGAACAAGCAGATCTTCCCGATGGAGGCAAAACTTCAGGGAGAGGATATCTACTGGCTGAGCCGTCTTGCAATTCTCGAGTATCTGACAAGTGGAATCACCGCAAACTTTGATATGTATTTCCACCCGGAGATGATTGCAAAGGCATCGGTTGACAGTGGGTTCAGAACCGTGATTGTCAGCAGTCTCAATGATTTTTCTTCTTCTCTCTCCGCAATGGAGGAGGAGTATCAGACTTACAACAACTACGATGAGCTGATTAAGTACAGCCTCGGTTTCCACGCGGAGTATACGACCTCGAAAAAGCTGCTTGAGGGCGTTGCAAACCTCTCCCAGAAGTATAAGGCTCCGGTCTTCATGCACAATTCCGAGACGGAGTCGGAGGTGGCTCAGTGCGTCGGACGTTATGGCATGACCCCGACGACGTTTCTTGATTCTCTCGGCATGTTTGAGTACGGCGGTGGCGGTTACCACTGCGTCTGGATGAGTGAGGAGGATCTCGATATTTTTGCAAAGAAACATCTGATTGCTGTGACAAACCCGGGATCAAATACGAAACTTGCGAGCGGAATTGCGCCGATCTCCGAGATGCTGAAAAAGAATATCTGCCTCGCAATCGGAACGGACGGACCGGCGAGCAACAACTGTCTCGATATGTTCCGCGAGATGTTCCTTGTGACAGGACTTGGCAAACTGCGTGAGAAGGATGCAGGGGCGGTTCCGGCAGATGAGGTGCTCAAGATGGCAGTCTCCGGCGGTGCGTATGCGATGGGTCTTACGGACTGTGACTGCCTTGCAGAGGGCAAGCTTGCTGATTTGATCATGATTGATCTCCACCAGCCGAACATGCAACCGCTCAACAATATCGCAAAGAACCTTGTGTACAGCGGAAGCAAGCAGAATGTGAGGCTGACGATGGTAAATGGTAAGATCCTGTATGAGAACGGTGAGTTCTCGATCGGCGTTGATCCGGAGGAGCTTTACGAGAGAGCAAATGCCATCATCACACGCATGCGCGAGAACTAAAACATGCGCCAATTTTCGAAAATTTGAGAATCAGAGTTTGGCTTTGACAGATAGTAGGTAGTCATAATTAGGGTTTTGATATGAAAAAGCAGACAGAGAAGACCTGGGGCGGATATGATTTGATCCGAACATCCAGGAAGACGATCGCCATCCAGATTACTTTGGATGGCGATGTTACCGTAAGAGCACCGAGAGATTGCGAGAAGGCAGAGATCGATGATCTGATTCGGGATCGCAGAGAGTGGATTGAGGAGAAACGAGCAGAATTTCTCGCGCAGAAGAGAGAATGTGAGAAAAAGCAGGAGCAGTTTCCGAAGATTACCCCCGAGAGTGAGCGGGAGTTTCGCCGTCTTGCAAAAGAAAAAATCCCGAAGAGAGTTGCATTATTTGCAGAGCAGGTCGGAGTGGATTACGGAAAAATCACGATCAAGGATACGAAGTCGCGCTGGGGAAGTTGCAGTTATCAGGGCAACTTGAATTTCTGCTGGCGTTTGATTCTTGCACCGGAGGAAGTGCTCGACTATATTGTTGTGCACGAACTCTGTCATCGGCTTGAGATGAACCACTCCGCAAGGTTTTGGGCAGAAGTCAAGCGGGTGCTTCCGGAATACGAGAAGAGCAAGGAATGGTTAAAGGAGAACGGACTGGCACTTCTTGAGCGCTGAAAAAGACCATTTATCTTGGGGAAAAACAAAAAACTGAGTGGAAAGACAGACAGGATAAAAAGAACAGGATAGAAAGACAGGTAAAAAGGTTTTATGACAAATGATATGACAAAGGGAAGTCCGGTACGGCTGATCCTTGCTTTTATGATTCCCGCATATCTGGGGAATATTTTTCAGCAGTTTTATAATCTGGTAGATGCCGTTGTCGCCGGACGTTACATCGGTGTAAATGCGCTTGCAGCAATCGGAAGCACGACTTCACTCAACTTTCTGGTGATCGGATGGCTCAATGGACTCACGAGCGGATTTGCGATCATGGTGGCGCAGAGTTTCGGTGCAAAGGATTATAAGAGGATGCGTCACTATGTAGCCGTTTCGATTGAACTCTGTGTGGCGTTTGTTGTCGTGATGACGCTGGCGCTTCTGACATTTAACTACCCGGTTTTGAGATTGATGAACAGCCCGGATGAGATTATCGACCAGACAGCATCGTATCTGTCGATCATCTATGCGGGACTTTTTGTGACGGCTGCCTACAATGCGCTCGCAGCGGTGCTTCGTGCACTTGGAGACAGCAAGTCGCCACTTTATTTTCTGATTATCTCCGCTGTCCTCAATGCGATTCTCGATGTGGTTTTTGTAATCAAACTTCATGTCGGCGTTGAGGGCTGTGCGTGGGCAACCGTGATTGCGCAGGGCGTTTCGGCGCTTTGCTGTCTGGTATATATCATCCGCAAGTTCCATATTTTGAAGCTCTCGGCGGAGGATTTCCGTCTGGATTTCCCGATGATGGCAGAACTCATGGGAATCGGTATTCCGATGGCACTTCAGTTTTCGATCACAGCACTCGGAACGATCATTGTGCAGGGTGCAGTCAACAGCTACGGATCTACTTATATTGCGGGATTTGCGGCGGCAGGAAAGCTCCAGAACCTTGTCACCTCAATCTTTATCGCATTCGGAGCAACGACGGCAACGTATGTGGGACAGAACTGGGGAGCAGGTAAATTTGACCGCATCAAGCAGGGCGTTCGGGACACGCAGATTATGATTCTGATCAGTGCGGTGCTTATGATCCTGATCATCCATTTCTTTGGAGATCCGCTGATCCACATCTTCATCGATGGAAGTCAGACGGAAGTGACGGAGGCGGCGAGATCGTATTTCCGCACGGTTTCGTGGTGCTATCCGTTCCTCGGAAGTATTTTCCTGTACCGAAATGCGCTTCAGGGACTCGGTCATGGCTTTGTGCCGATGATGGGCGGTGTGTTTGAGCTTGGAGCGAGATCACTTGTTGTCATGGTCGTTGCAAGACTCGGCTACGGTTTTGTCGAGACCTGTGCCTCTGATCCGGCAGCGTGGATTGCAGCGCTGATTCCGCTGATCCCATATTTCTTCTATATCATGAGAAAGACGGAGAGTCAGATTCTTGCAAAGCAGGAAAAGTAGTTGCGCTGCAAGTCAGTCAGTCTGCAAGCTCCGTGTACAAGTAACATCGTCAAAATAAATCGTTTTGCATGCAAAAAAATGCTTTACAAAGGGAAAATTTGTGATAAAATAAAACAAAAATAAATAAGAGAAGCAGAGTAGGTCTGTGTGCGTTAAGTGCCAGCCGGACAGGGAGTTGCCGGCAGGACGAAAAAGAACGAAGGAGTTCTTTGCGGTACACAGTCCGCATCCCGCTGCGAAGAGGATATATTTCAATCTTATATCTCCTTTGTAGTTCGAGAGGTCTGCAAAGGAGGTATTTTTTATGCGTAAAATGATTTCTTTGTTTACCAGTTCTCATCAGGAACTCAAGCACGTTCGTGCGATCACGACGATGGCGATGTTTGGAGCATTGTCCGTGATTCTTGGATATTTCACAATCCAGATCGGCGATTACATCAAGATCGGTTTTTCGACGATCGTCAATCAGTTTGTGTGCAGTCTCTTTGGACCGGTTGCCGGAGCCGTCTTCGGTGGCACGATGGACATTGTGAAATTTCTGATCAAGCCGACCGGAGCATTTTTCCCGGGATTCACACTTGTGGCGATTGTGGCAGGACTGATTTACGGATGTTTCTACTACAAGCGCCCATTGACGCTGACGCGCGTGCTGATCGCAGAGCTGACGGTCTGTGTGATCTGCAACATGCTGATGAGCACGTATTTCCTGAGCATGCTCTATGGAAAAGGATTTCTCGCATTGCTTCCGATGCGTGCATTTAAAAATATAATTATGTGGCCGATCAACTCCGTTCTGTTTTATACGGTGAGAAAGGTTCTTGAGAGCGCCGGGGTGGTACGCCTCTTGAAAGAGCAAATATGATTACTCAAACAGAAAACCAGCAGGGAACCGGAAACGGAATTCTCTGCTGGTTTTCTGTTTTATTTTGTTTTATTGGGATGATTCAAGTAGATGCTCGCGGAGCATATAGCTCGTTACTTATTATTCTTTTTTTACGGTCTTTGCTTCAATATCTTTTCGGATTGAGAGCATACGCTGATCGGTCTCTGCTATGACTTCGGCGCACTGGCGGAGCTGTTCGCCGATTTCCTCAGCATTGTCGACGTCCTTCTTGTACTTGAGCTGATGATCGAGACTTGCCCAGAAATCCATTGCAATCGTGCGGATCTGAACTTCGACGCGAATATTTCGCTTCTCTTCGGAGAAATATACCGGAACTTCGATGATCAGGTGGTAACTGCGATAACCGTTTAGCTTCGGATGCTTGATGTAGTCCTTGATTGCGATGACGGTCACATCATCCTGACTGACGAGCATGTTGGCGACGGTGTAGATGTCGTCGACGAAGGAGCAGATGACGCGGATTCCGGCGATATCGTCGAGATTTGTGCACATGGATTCCACGGATACTGGAAGATTTCGGCGGATCAGCTTTTCCACAATGCTTGTCGGCTTTTTTACGCGGGATTTAATCACCTCGATCGGGTTGCGCTGGTGACGGATTGAGAGTTCGTCGTTGAGTACTTCGAGCTTGGTCTTTACTTCACGGATGGCGCAGGTGTACATCATCATGGCGGACTGGAATTGTCTTGCCTGGCTGATCAGTGCCTCCGGAACCTGGGCAAGATTTGGAACATTGACGGCGGACTGGATCAGCTCACTGTTTGGATTCATATTTACATTCATTTTTTAAGACCCCTTAGTATCGATAAATTTAGAATTCTGTATCAGGGAGCAGGAACATGGGTGACATCCTACCCGGATACATGTTCATTATAAGCAGTTTTTACTAAAACGACAAGCGATAAAACGAGAAAAAATTAAAAAATTCACAAATTCATAAATTCAGGAAATAAAAGAGCAGGAAAAAGAATGGGAGGGCGAACGGGACGGAAGAGGGGGATTGGGAAGGCACTATGAAAAAAGAAAGGCTTGCAAAAGCCTGTTAAATGAACTACAATGAAACGAGGGTCTAAAAAATGTGTATGTTTGAAATTGCTTGATTTGGGGGATTGCGAACGCACAAAAAAAGATAAGAAGAATCAGAATTGGAGGAAAATTCACATGAGTGAGAATTGTACACATGACTGCAACAGCTGTGGAGAGAGCTGTTCAAGCCGGAACGGAGGTCAGCCGACCAGCCTTTTAGCACCGCTGAATCCTGCAAGTAGCGTTAAGCACGTTATTGGCGTTGTGAGCGGAAAAGGTGGAGTGGGAAAATCTCTTGTTACCGCGCTGATGGCAGTGAAAATAAATGAAAAGGGAAAACATACTGCGATTCTGGATGCAGATATCACGGGTCCGTCGATTCCGAAGGCATTTGGTCTTGGAACAGATGGTCTGTCTGTGACTGAGGATGGCATGATGGTTCCGGCAACAACAGCTACCGGAATCGATATTATGTCTGCAAACCTGCTTCTCGATAAGGATACCGATCCGGTTATCTGGAGAGGTCCGGTTATCGCAGGTGCAGTAAAGCAGTTCTGGAGCGATGCTCTCTGGAAGGATGTGGACTATATGTTCGTTGATATGCCTCCGGGAACCGGAGATGTCCCGCTGACTGTATTCCAGTCTCTTCCGCTTAGCGGAATCATCATTGTAACCTCTCCGCAGGAGCTGGTTTCGATGATTGTTGCAAAGGCAGTGAATATGGCGCAGAAGATGAATGTTCCGATCCTTGGTCTTGTTGAGAATATGAGCTATTTGAGCTGTCCGGATTGCGGAAAGAAGATTTCTGTATTCGGTGAGAGCCATATCGATGAGATTGCAGAGCAGTATGGTATTCCGGTACTTGCAAAAATCCCGATCGATCCGAAGATTGCAGAGAATGTCGATGCAGGTACGGTAGAGTATCTGAAGGAAGACTGGATGGAGACCGCTGCCGAGAAGGTGCTGGCTCTGTAAAAGGTTTGAGTCGGATTGAGAACTCAGAAATTAAAGATTTAAGAAGTTAAGAATTTAGAGATTTAGGAAATTGAGATAGTGAATGGTGGGGTTCCGACTGGCAAAATAAGTCACGCAAACTCGCTCTCGCTCCGGGTAAATCAGCGGAAGCGTCACTGGCGCTTCCTCGATACGCCGGGCGAGCGTAGCGGTGCATAAGGCTATAAAATACATAGCCTAAGCACCGACGTTTCACACGGAATGGTTAATACAAATAATAGGACAGGCTTTGTGTGATTGCAAAGTCTGTTTTTTTATACAGTGAGAGTGCAGGGGTATTATCACCAGAGACCTGAAGAATGACACGTTTTATACCAAAATTAGCAAGTTCTTCAAGAAGTCTGCGAATCAGAATAGTGCCAAATCCTTTTCCTCTAAGATTCTCACAGATCTCGACATGGTGCAGGCAGACACAGGTTTCAGAGGTGCGTGTTGTCAGGCAGGAACCGATAAGATCAACCGTAGGAAAGTGGGAATTCGTATGGAAAGTTGTCTGACCATTGACAATTACTTCTTCATTTTCTTCGCGAACATGGAGTGAAAATGAATCTTCGTTTTTTCCTTTATCAGAGACAAGAGTCCATTTTGCAGTCTCAAAGAGAGTGGAGTTCTGGTTGGTATAACAAGGGTTATTACAATGAATATGTGAAAAAGAGTGTATAGATGCGCCGAGTCGGCATGCCATCTCATATTCAGCGGAGAGGCATTCTGCCTCAAGTGCATGCATGACGGCAAGACCATCTGTACAGGAGTCTGGGACCGGGAAGAGAATGTCTCGTTCTCCAGCAAGTGTTTCTGCCTCCTCGAGCAAAGCAGAAAAATATCCCTGACGGCGAAATGCGGGGTTGGTGACAGCTCGACATTCTGCGGTCTCATTATCTAAAATCGAGAGGGAGAGAACAGCAGGAATCGAACCGTCTGAACGCATCAGAAAGAGAAAAATGTTTTCTTCATCGTCAAAGGAGTCAGCTGAAGCATAAAGTTCTTCGTTATGATTCGTATCGGTTGTGATCTCAGCGACTGGAAATTCAGGGACATTTTCCCCATTCTGATGACAAGATAGGAAAAGTGACTCAATGGCGGATAGCTGTGATGCATCTGGAGTCTGGGTTATGACAATAGAAAAATCGGTATATGTGATGGTTTTCTGAATTTTCATAAATAAATCCTTTCGTTTATTGTGACCTGGCAAGGTTTCTCTCATTATAATAAAAATACACAAAGAATACAAGAAATGGGATTGTAGTTTGACGGGGGTGGTGGTAGAATAGCCGGGATGTGCAATTTTGGCGCAGATCATCATGACCCGGTGAGAAAATATCTGATGATGCACAGACAATGCATTTGAGAGTGACAGAAGAAAGTTGTGTTAAGGAGATAGAAGCAGGCGACGGAGACGAGAAAGATTAGGCGAACCCGGAGTGCGAACGTGTTTGCCTAACTTTACTCGTCGGAGGAGCCCTTAGAATCCTTGGAGAAGCCCTTAGAAGAAAGAGGACTTCTAAAAAGAAAAACTCTAAAAAGAGGAATTCTTAAAGGAAGCGCTTCCGTAAACGGATGCGAACAAAATTTTAACACACTTCCCCCGGGTGGTACAAAAGGAGAGAAAGATATGAAGTATGTAAAGGAGAGCGCGATTCTGTTCGGAATTACGCTGGTTGGCGAGCTGATGAATCTGCTACTGCCGTTGCCGGTACCGGCAGGTGTCTATGGACTTCTGCTGTTACTTGTGCTCTTGTGCAGTGGAATCCTTAAATTGGATCAGGTTGAGGCGACAGGAAATTTCCTGCTTGAGATCATGCCGATCCTGTTTATTCCGGCAGCGGTTGGCTTGATGGAGAGCGTGGATGCCATGCGGGCAATTCTTGTTCCGATGCTGGTGGTATGTACTGTTTCGACGATTATCGTTATGATTACAACCGGAAAAGTCACAGAGCTGATCCTTGCATTTGGAGAAAAAGAAGTTCATGAGTATGACGAACATCATAAAAAAGACAAGAATAACAGCAATAGAAGTACTGGAACCAACAAAAATAAGGGAGGCAGATAGGCATGAGTGCAGTTCAGAGTTCTTTATATTTGGGATTTGTGTTGAGCCTTCTCGCCTATCTGTTTGGCGCATGGCTGAAGAAAAAATTCGGATGGGCGATCTTAAATCCCCTTCTGATTTCCGTAATTCTTGTGATTGCGATTTTAAAGATTTTCCATATCGATTATGAGACTTACAACAACAGCGGAAAATACATCAGCTATCTGCTGACTCCGTCGACGGTTTGTCTGGCAATTCCGCTTTACAAGCAGTTGGAGCTTTTGATGAAGAATGCAGTTGCCGTCATTGCCTCGATCATCGCAGGTGTGATTGCAAGTGCGGGAAGTATTTTCGTGCTCTGTACGGTATTTGGTCTGAGCCATCAGGAGTATGTCACCTTTCTTCCAAAGTCGATCACGACAGCAATCGGAATGGGTGTCAGTGAGCAGGCTGGCGGTGTTGTGACATTGACTGTTGTCTGCATCATTATCACCGGAATTTTCGGAAATATCGTCGCAGACGCTGTCTTTGCGATTGCGAGAATCAAGCATCCGGTTGCGCGTGGACTTGCACTTGGAACCTCTGCCCATGCGATCGGAACGGCGAAGGCACTCGAGCTCGGTGAGGTCGAAGGCGCAATGAGCAGTCTTGCGATTGCAGTTGCGGGACTTCTTACGGTTATCATTGTTCCGATGATTTCCGGGTTGATTTAGCTTGAAAGGCTTTTGCGGATATGCTAAAATGTTCCAAGAGACATACTGCTATACATTGTTATGCACCGTTATACGGATGTATAGTAAGCAATACAACAAAATAAAAACGGACAAGGTATGAGGAGGACAAAGATGATTCAGCAGTTAATTGAGAAGATTCAGAAAACAAAGGCACCGATTTGTGTGGGACTTGATCCGATGGTCAGTTATATTCCGGAGCACATTCTAAAGAAATCATTTGCAGAATATGGTGAGACTTTAGAGGGCGCCGCAGACGCTGTCTGGAACTATAATAAGGAGATTGTCGACCATACCTGGGATCTGATTCCGGCTGTAAAACCGCAGATTGCAATGTATGAGCAGTTTGGCATTGAGGGCTTAAAGGTTTACGAGCGCACCGTTCGCTACTGCCAGGAGAAGGGACTGATCGTGATCGGCGATGCAAAGCGCGGTGATATCGGTTCTACTTCCGCTGCATACGCAACCGCTCATCTGGGTAAAGTGAAGGTTGGAAGCAAGGAGTACTCTGCATTCAACACCGAGTTCCTCACTGTAAACCCGTATCTCGGAACCGATGGCGTGAAGCCGTTTGTAGATGTGTGCAAGGCAGAGAACAAGGGAATCTTTGTTCTGGTAAAGACATCCAACCCGTCCAGCGGTGAGCTTCAGGACAAACTTGTCGATGGAAGACCGGTTTACGAGCTGGTTGCAGACAAAGTTGTAGAGTGGGGTGCAGACTGTATGGATGGCGCATACAGCAATGTTGGAGCCGTTGTCGGAGCAACTTATCCGGAGATGAGCGCAATCCTCAGAAAGCTGATGCCAAAGACCTATTTCCTCGTTCCGGGTTACGGCGCACAGGGCGGTACCGCAAAGGATCTGAAGGCTTGCTTCAATGAGGACGGACTCGGCGCAATCGTCAACTCTTCACGCGGTATCATCGCAGCATACAGACAGGAGAAGTATGCAAAGTTCGGTGCAGAGCATTTCGCAGAGGCATCCAGACAGGCAGTTGTGGACATGGTTGCAGACATCAACAGCGTTCTGTAACTTCCTCCTGTAAGAACAGAGTGAGAAAAATCCGTTGCTGTTTGCAGGGAGTGTGAACAGCAACAATCTTGGAAATGAGGTACGGGTCGTAATGGGAAAGATCAAGATGACAGCATCTGTGGTCAGTCAGGAAGCACTGACTTCAGATGTGTTCAGCATGTGGATTCAGGCAGAGGAGATTGCCTCTCAGGCAAAGCCGGGACAGTTTATCTCTGTCTATACGAAGGATCAGTCAAAGCTCCTTCCGCGTCCGATCAGTCTGTGTGAGATTGACCGTGAGAATGGACGTCTGCGCATTGTTTACCGGACAGTCGGAGCCGGAACAAAGGAGTTTGCCACCTATCAGGCAGGCGATGAGATTGAAATTTTAGGACCGCTTGGAAATGGTTTTCCGACGGACAGCACGAAGAAAGCCTTCTTGATTGGCGGTGGAATTGGTATTCCGCCGATGCTTGAGCTTGCAAAGACGCTCAAGGGCGAGAGACAGATGGTGCTTGGCTACCGTGATGTCCTGTTCTTGAACCAGGAATTTGAGCCGTATGGTTCTGTTTACCTGGCAACTGAGGATGGAAGTGCGGGAACAAAGGGAAATGTCCTCGATGCGATCCGTGAGCAGGGACTTGATGCAGATGTGATCTACGCCTGCGGTCCGACCCCGATGCTTCGCGCAATCAAGGCATATGCACAGGAGAACGGAATCGAGTGCTGGCTCTCCCTTGAGGAGCGCATGGCATGCGGAGTCGGCGCCTGCCTGGCCTGCGTCTGCAAGTCGAAGGAAGTGGATGACCATTCCCATGTGCACAACAAGCGGATCTGCAAGGACGGTCCGGTATTTCCTGCGCAGGAGGTGGAGCTGTGATGAATACAAAGGTGACGATTGCCGGTGTTGAGTTAAAGAATCCGGTTATGACAGCTTCCGGTACATTTGGAAGCGGAGAAGAGTACAGTGAGTTTGTAGATTTGAGCCGTCTCGGAGCTGTGGTGACGAAGGGCGTGGCAAATGTGCCGTGGCCGGGCAACCCGACTCCGCGTATCACCGAGGTTTACGGCGGTATGCTCAACGCGATCGGTCTGCAAAATCCGGGTATCGATGTGTTTGCAAAGAGAGACATTCCGTTCCTGAAGAAGTATGATACGAAGATCGTGGTCAATGTCTGCGGTAAGACGACCGAGGATTATCTTGAGGTTGTGGAGCGTCTTGCAGACGAGTCGGTTGACCTTCTTGAGATCAATATTTCCTGCCCGAATGTCAAGGAGGGCGGTATCGCCTTTGGTCAGGACCCGAAGGCAGTCGAGGCGATCACAAAGGCAGTCAAGGCGAAGGCAAAACAGCCGGTGATCATGAAACTCAGCCCGAATGTGACGGACATCACAGTGATGGCAAAGGCAGCGGAGGCAGGCGGTGCAGATGCACTCTCTCTGATCAACACGCTGACCGGAATGAAGATCGACATCAACCGTCGGACGTTTGCGCTCGCAAATAAGACCGGTGGCATGTCTGGTCCGGCAGTGAAGCCGGTTGCTGTCCGCATGGTATACCAGACGGCTCAGGCAGTCAAGATCCCGATCATTGGTATGGGCGGTATCGCGACGGCTGAGGATGCACTGGAGTTCATCATGGCAGGTGCGACCGCAGTGTCCGTCGGCACGGCAAACTTCTTTAATCCGTATGCGACGGTTCAGATCGCTGAGGAAATCGAGAACTTCATGAAACAGCATGGAGTTGAGGATATCCATGAGCTGATCGGCTGTGTGAAGTAAGAGCAAGAGTGAAATTACGTTGCTGTTTGCGCCATGTGTAAAAGGTGTGGACAGCAACAAGTGAGAGTGACATTGAGACTGGTAAGTAAGATTAGACAATAAGATTAAAATGAGAGGAGATATCGTGCTATGGAGCAGTATAAGAAAGAATTTATTGAGTTTATGATTGACTGTGAGGTTCTGAAATTCGGTGATTTTGTGACCAAGAGTGGAAGAAAGACCCCGTTCTTTGTAAATACCGGATTTTACCGCACCGGAACTCAGCTTCGCCGTTTAGGTGAGTACTATGCAAAGGCAATCCAGAGTGCATTCGGCATGGATTTCGATGTGCTGTTTGGACCGGCTTACAAGGGAATTCCGCTGACCGTTGCAACGACGATGGCAATCAGCGAGTTCTACGATGCAGATATTCGCTACTGTTCAAACCGTAAAGAGGTGAAGGATCACGGCGATAAGGGAATCCTGCTTGGAAGCCCGATCAAGGACAACGATAAGGTTGTGATCATCGAGGATGTAACGACTGCCGGAACTTCCATCGAGGAGACTCTGCCGATCATCAAAGCTCAGGGTGACGTGGATGTGCTCGGTCTTGTTGTATCCGTAGACCGTATGGAGCGTGGAAAAGATACGACTCACTCTGCACTCAAGGAGATTGAGAGAAAGTATGGCTTCAAGACGACTGCAATCGTGACGATGGCAGATGTTGTGGAGCATCTCTACAACAAGCCGTACAAGGGTCGTATCGTGATCGATGATACCTTAAAGGCAGCAATTGACGCTTACTATGAGCAGTATGGTGCTGAGGAGTAAGGGAGTTGCATATGGAGAAAGTATATAAGACAATGCAGCGTACCGGTGCGTGTAGCATTGCGGTGGGAATTGTGGTTCTTGTGACCGGTCTGGTAGTCGGAATCATGTCCATCGTGTGTGGGAGCATTCTGCTCAAGCGCAAAGGCGAGATTACATTTTAAATCGGCGGGAAACGCCGGAAGAAGGGGATGTTGCGGGAGTGCGACATCCTCTTTGCGTTCCGGAGTTTTCATTTTGGAAAGGAGCGCAGGGTGCGTAGAAAAAAATACAGGATTTCCTATATCCGAAGACCACTTGCGAGCAGGAGCATTCCGGCGACGTGTTTTGCGGTTGTAGCACTTGCGTCAACGATTGTCAGCCTTGTTCTCAGTGTGCGCGCGCAGGGAAATGGGGAGGCAAATGTCTCCGCATGGGGATTTTGTGGGATTGCGTTCACCGTGGTGACTCTGATCTACGGGATCACCGCATTTCGGGAAAAGGAAAAAAATTATATTTTGGCGAAGATTGCCTCAATCGCCGGAGCCATTCTGGCAGTATTCTGGGTCTGCATGCTGATTGTGGGCATCCTGTCCCTGACGATGTAGGACAGAGGTAAAACAGGTTACGGTTCCGGTGTCGCTGTTTGCGCAACGCGTGAACAGCAACGAAAACAGAGTGAATTGCACAGAGGAGGATGTTTTTTCTCTGCGTGACTTGCTTCAAGAAAAGAAAGGATATGACGACTGTGAATTATCGGGAATTATGGAATGACGAGAATACTCAGATCCGTGAGCGCTATGATCTGGCGATGGAGCGGATTGCGCAGATTCCGTCGGAGGAGAGAATTGCAGAGCCGTTTCGGGATTACTTTGCCGTGTTGGCTCATTTTGCCGGTCAGATCGAGGAGCTGGCAAGACTTCAGCTTCGCGAGGAACTCGAAGGATATTCCCTTGAGGAGCTAAAAGCGTTTAACCATGTGCTCTATGAGGATGTACTTCCGGAGCATTATGAGGAAAGCTACGCAAATCCGGCGTATGCGGTGGAGAAGCTCGGGGAGGAGCTTGGCACGATTCTGTCTGCCTTTTATGCACAGTTTCGCGAGGCAATTGTCTTTGCTTATGAGTGTCGATTGACAGACATCACGATTCTCGCGGAGACGCTGATTGAGATTTACAATCTTTTTGAGGAGGGAGTTCCGCACGAGAAGGCAGTGAGAGATGTACTCTACTGGTTCTTCAGCGATTACACAGATGTGACACTGACGTACCGGATTCGCGAACAGCTCGACCCGTCTCTGTCGTTTGCGCGTGACATCATCATGGAGAGCGATCTTTCGGATCTGCGTTATCTGTACCGCTTTGGAGAGTACATCTCAGATGCAGAGTTAAAGATTGCGGGATTTTTGAACACGCTTCCAGAGGAGACGATCGAGAAGATGGCTTCGACGTACACCGAAGGATACCGCAAGGGATTTGAGGTTATGGGAAGAGATCTGTCCCGCAAAAAGACGGTTGCCATCCGCTATGAGCTCGGCTTTGAGCGCATGATTCGCTCTGCAATTCGCCAGTTTTCCGAGATGGGACTTGAGACGATCCTCTACCGCTCGGCATCGTGGTCGGTGACAAAGAATCCAAACCGCAAGATCGGCTATCACGGCACTCCGGCAAACCGTCAGTACGACTACGATCATCGTTATGACAGCGCAATTTACCTCGACAAGGCATTCAAGGAGCGCAAGCTCGCCGTGCTCCGCACTGCGTATGAGACTTACCGCAGGGAAGCAGGATGGTTTGCTGGTCCGGCTGTCGTGGAGACGTTCGGTGAGGACGGATTCTGCCCGGTCAACTGCCCGCAGGCATATAAACTCGGCGAAAAGCAGGAAGAGCTGACGATCGCCTATGCGAACGAGTCGATGCAGGTACTCAACGACTATATTCCGGGGGATGAGACGAGCTTTACGATCATCGCATTCCCGGTTCCGGCGATCGGGGCTGACTTTGAGCAGATCTTTGCGGAGACGATTCGGATCAATACGCTCGACTACGAGGTTTACAAGGAGATCCAACAGCACATCATTGACGTTCTCGATCAGGCAAAGCAGGTGCATGTGACCGGACGAAACGGCAACGAGACCGACATCCGCGTTTCTCTTCACACACTTTCCGATCCGTCGAAGCAGACAAACTTTGAGAACTGCGTCGCCGACGTCAACATTCCGCTCGGGGAAGTCTTCACTTCGCCAATTCTTGCGGGAACGACGGGACTTCTGCATGTGAGCCAGGTCTACCTCGGGGATATTCAGTTTAAAAACCTGAGAATCCGCTTTGAGGACGGAAAGGTTGCAGAGTACAGCTGTGACAATTTCGAGAATCCGGAGGAGGGACATCAGCTGATCCGCCAGCAGATCCTCAAAAATCACGATACACTCCCTATGGGCGAGTTCGCGATCGGAACGAACACGACGGCATATGCGATGGCGCAGAAGTTTGGCATTGTGGAGAAATTGCCGATCCTGATTGCAGAGAAGATGGGACCACACTTTGCAGTCGGTGACACCTGTTACAGCTGGAGCGAGGATTCCCCGATGTACAATCCGGATGGACGCGAGGTCATTGCGCGCGACAATGAGATCTCGATTCTGAGAAAAGAAGATGTATCGAAGGCATACTTTGGCTGTCATCTCGACATCACGATCCCGTACTCGGAGCTTGGTGACATCACCGCAGTCTGCGAGGATGGAAGAGAGCTTCCGGTGATTCGCGAGGGAAGATTTGTTGTCGCCGGAACTGAGGAGCTAAACCGTGCGCTTGACGAAGAGTAAAAAAACAACACAATAAAAAGTCAGAAAAAAACCAAACGCGAAAAGTTCGATAAACAGAAGATGGAGACTGGGTGGAGCACGGGAGCATTTCCCGATGCTCCGCTGAGTCTTCTTTTTTTGTGCTGTTTTCAACAAGAAATTGGTTGAAATGCCACACAAAATCTGATAATATAGACAGATATTTGTCACAGTAGACAAAAAGAATCAAAACTGTCAAAAAATGGGGAAGAAAAGTGGAAAGGAGAAGGAGACAGGGGATATGGAACAGAATTTTTTTTCGATCGGGGAAGTGAGCAAAATTTGCAATGTCTCGAGAAAGGCACTGCGCTATTACGATCAGATTGGGCTGATTTCGCCAGACTATATCAACGAGGAAAACGGTTATCGGTATTACAGTGAGGATACTCTGCTGTATGTGCCGGTATTGAAATATTATAAACAGATGGGCTTTAAGCTCGAGGAGATGCAGGGACTTTTCGACGATGTGAATTTCGCCGGAATCCGTAAATGGTTCCCGGAAAAAATCGGGGAGCTGACCGCGGAGAAGCGCAGGCTTCAGGAGAGTCTGATCTCGATTCAGGACTGGTATCAGTTGATTCAGGAGGCGCAGATGGTCCTGCGCTACCAGACGTGTGAGATCTCAGTCAAATATTTTCCGGAGATGGATTTTTGTTACATGGATCAGGAGTTTACTTATGATTATCCGCCGGCAGTCATCAACATTCCATGGACGAATTACCTTGAGGAGCACGGGGAGGAGATCACAGGACCTGTGATTTTGCACTATGACTCATTTGCAGAGAAGATGGAGGGCAAATGCCATCGAGTGCGGATCATGCAACAGGCAGTCAGACCGAAACCACAAAGTCTGATCCAGCGAAAGCGTCAGCGCGGAATGGCAGTCTGCGTCTATCACATCGGCTCCCATGAAACGATTGATCAGGAGTATGAGAGAATCCGGGAGTGGGCGAAAAAGCGCGGATGCCATCTTGCCAAGGATTCGTATGAGAGGTTTGTGACAGACTACTGGTCGACAAAAAAGACGGAGGAGTTTGTGACGGAGATTATGGTTCCGTTTGAGCAGGAGGCAGAAGAATAAGACGACAAAAAACAAAAGACGGAAAATAAAAAGACAGGAATAAGAAAGATAGGAACAAATAGAAAAGCACAGATACAGGCGCAAAAAATGTAAAGAAATGTAATGAAAGCATGAAAAAATGCGGGAGAAAACTTTCCCCTTAGGGGGAAGGGCAGAGCGGGCAGATCAGGGATGATTTTGCCCGCTTTTTGCATATCCGAAGAGAAACAAAGAAGATCGGACAAAAATTTCGTTCAAAAAATTGGACAATCTGCTGTGAAATTGTTCCTGAATTTGTACAAGATGCTAGAAAAACGAGGGATTGTTCCCAAAAACAGCGTGTGAAAAAAATATCGAAAAAAGGGGTTGACATTCCGCTGAGGGGCAAGGGCTATACTAAATGCACAGAAAAACATGAGCGAGAAAACTTTTCTTGTGCATGTTGTGCGCACTGTAAACAAGATGAGCTCAGAGAAAAGAAAAAAACTGTAAAAGTTCCCAATCCTGAACAAGAGAAAGCGAAACAAAAACGAAATGTCTGAGGGGTGGGAGAGAACCAAGGAGAAGGAGAGAGACAAGATGAAGTATGATGCACTTGGAATGATTGAGACAAAAGGTCTTGTGGCTTCCATCGAGGCAGCCGATGCAATGGTAAAGGCAGCAAACGTAACCCTGATCGGAAAGGAGAAAGTCGGTGGCGGACTGATCACCGTTCTGGTGAGAGGTGATGTCGGAGCTGTCAAGGCTGCAACCGATGCGGGAGCAGCAGCAGCTCAGAGAATCGGTGAGCTGGTATCCGTTCACGTAATCCCGCGTCCGCACGGAGAGGTTGAGACCATCCTTCCTGGTGGAAAGACCGAATAATGAAATAACATCAAAGGAGAAATGAATCGATGAACGGAGGAAACGCATCTTTAGCAGATGCCAAGATGAAACAGGTCAGCAAAAGTTTCCGTAAGACGGGACTGATGACTGGAGCATTTTCCGGTCTGACCTACGGAATTTACACCACGCTGGTTATGGTGGCTGGTTACTATGAACCACTTGCCGGAGCGGCTGGTTTCCTTGCAGCCCCTTATGTGTGTGCAGGTCTGAACGATCTGTTTGCCGGTCTCTGGCTGTTACTCTACAACGCCAAGATGGGACGTTTGGCAGAGATTGGAAGAACCTTAAACACCTTCCCTGGAAAGATGATGCTTCTCGGAGCCTTCCTTGGAGGCCCGATCGCAAACGGAGCTTACCTCGTAGGACTCGCGCTTGCAGGTGCTTACGCGATCCCGATTTCCGCGACCTGTGGTCTTTTCGGAGCGATCTTCGCATGGATCTTCCTGAAACAAAAACCGACGAAGCGAGTTGTCGCAGGAATGGTCATCTGTGTGGCCGGTGCAATCGTCATCAACTGGACGAAGCCGGAGGGCGCACCGAACTTTACACTCGGAATTCTCTGTTCCCTTCTTGCAGCAGTCTGCTGGGGACTTGAGGGAACACTTTCAAGCTACGGTGGTGCAATGGTTGATACTGATGTGGCAACAAACATCAGAGAGCTGTTCTCCGGTCTTGTAAACCTGATTGTCATCGTTCCGCTTGTCGGTGGTCTTGGACTGCTCGGCGGTACGCTGTCAGCAGGAATTCCGGTTCTCTGGCTTGCTGTCGCAGGTCTGAGCGCAGGTGCTTCCTACCTGCTGTGGTATCAGGCGAATGCAACCGTTGGCTGTGCAATCGGAATGTCTCTGAATGTCACCTATGCATTCTGGGGAGTTCTCTTCTGTGTCCTGTTCTTAGGTCAGGCAGTGACTCCGACGATTGTGATCGGATCGATTGTCATCATCGCTGGTGCAATCCTGGTTACGATGAATCCGTTAGATTTCTTTAAGAAGGAGGAAAACTAAGATGTTACTTCCTGCAAGAATGGCTGTGTTGAATTATTTAAACAAAGTGAAGGATGCAAGCGTTGATGAGATTATGAATGCGATGAAGTCCCAGTATGGAAACGAGGGTCAGTTTACAAAGAAAATGTATCTGAATCACGCGATGGCGCTTGAAGCAAACGGAATGTGCGAGCTGACCGGATATGAGCTTGACAAAAACGGAGAGCTCTCGATGCGCTTTGCAATCAACGAGGCAGGACGCGATGCCGTAAATAAGTATGTGCCTGCAAAGTTTCGATAAAAGTTCAAAAGTTCTCAAAAGTTTTCCCGATTAAAAAATTGAGATTCGGGGAATGAGAATGGAATCGCTTAGAATTAGAAAAGGAGAATCGGAGAATGAGATATTACGGTGAAGAAGCCCTCGGTCTCGTGGAAACCCTCGGTCTTGTTCCGGCGATGGAAGCTGCGGACAAGATGTTAAAGGCAGCAGATGTCGAGCTGATTTCCTACGAGAATGTAGGTTCCACCCTTGTCACAATCATGGTCAAGGGCGATGTGGCAGCTGTTCGTTCTGCTGTGGAGGCGGGAGCTGAGGCAGCGGCAGCGATCGGCAAGCTGACAGCGAAGAACGTGATGCCGAGACCGATCCGTGCGGTCGGTGAGATCGTGTCCGTTCATGACATTGATGCGTAAGAAGTCATTTTAAGTATTTAGAGGGACTTGCGTAAGAAACCGTTTACAGGAGAAAAAGTATGGAGAGATATGAAGCCATTGGAATGATTGAAACCTTTGGTCTGGTATTTGTTCTGGAAGCTGCGGATGCAATGTGCAAGGCAGCAGATGTCGAACTGATCGGCTACGAGAATGTCGCTTCCGGATACATTTCCGTCATCGTTCAGGGCGATGTCGGAGCCTGCCGTACCGCAGTGGATGCCGGAGTGAAGGCAGTCGAAAACATGGGAGCAGAGGTTTACAGCTCCGTGGTAATCCCGAGACCGCATCAGGATCTTGGAAAGATTGTAAAACGTTACAGCCTGACGAATCTACTGCCGGCAGAGTAAAACAGTTACCGCTCAAAGGCAGACACTTTTGGAACCGAAAGTGCCGTAAGATAACGTGGCGGTAGCAGATTTTGCCGATTTGGAATGCGAAGCATCGGCAAAATCCGTTGCTGTTTACAGGGTATGTGAACAGTAATGCAGGAGGATCGTAAGATGAAATTTGTTGACAGAGACCTGATGGCGGTTCAGGAAGCCCGCGTCCTCATGGAGGAGGCAGGGGAGGCAAAGACCGTCCTCGGGAGATGGAAACAGGAAAATTTGGACAGAGTTGTTCATGCGATGATGAAGGCGTGCTCAGAGCGAGTTGAGATGCTCGTGCAGATGGCAGTCCGTGAGACCGGATATGGAGAGATCACCGATCAGGTCAGGATGTGCCGGTTTCTGATTGCATCGCTTGAAAAGTCATTTGAGAACATGAGATGCGTTGGAATCCTTGAGAGCTGTGAGGGTGAGGGTGTCTTGGAGATCGGAGTTCCGCTCGGTGTGATCGCTGTGGCAGTTCCGGCACTCAGCCCGGTGTCCGCAGTGCTCTTTGGAGCGGTCAGTGCAGTGAAAGCGGGAAATGCGGTTGTGTTTGCCCCGCATCCGAGAGCAGTCGAGACAACGAAGAAGACGGTTCAGATTTTGAGAGAGGTGGTGCTTGCAGAGGGGCTTCCGGACGGAGCAATCTCCTGTATGGAGACCTCAGCGAAGGAGGGAGCACTCGAGCTTTTCGGCCACCCGCAGACCTCACTGATCTTAAACATGGGTGAGGAAGCGCTTTACCGGGAGAGTCCGGTGGGAAAAACGGTGATTTACGGCGGAATCGTTCCGTCCCCGGTCTTTATCGAGAGAAGCGCAGATGTCAGGCAGGCGGTTGCAGACATTGTCGCAGGACGCAGTTTCAACTGCGGAATCGTCGCCGGTTCCGAGCAATATGTGGTTGCAGACAGTCGGATTGCAGAAATTGCAAAGCAGGAGATGATCTCCTGTGGAGCTTACTTTATGGACGAGAAAGAGGAGAAGAAATTGATTTGTCTTCTCGGAATCGGGGAGAAGCAGGGATGTGCGGAGAAAGAGTACATCGGAAAGAGCGCAGAGTGGCTTGCCACAAAGGCGGGATTTTCGGTTCCGAAGGGAACGAGAGTGCTGGTATCCGAACAGACCTACATCACAGATTTCAACCCGTATGCGAACGCCCTGCTTTGTCCGGTGATCGTCTTCTACATCGAAAGTGACTGGACGCACGCCTGTGAAAAGTGCATGGAGCTGTTGATGGGAGAAAATCATGGAAATACGCTGGCGATTCACTCGACCGACGCCGAGATCATCCGCCAGTTTGCACTGAAAAAACCGGTGGGACGAGTGCTTGTGAACACCCCATCCTCTGTCGGCGCGATGGGAGTGACAACGAATCTCTTCCCGTCAGCGGTGCTCGGAAGCCTGAGTGCCGGAATGGGAATCACCGCAGAGAATGTTTCACCGATGAATCTGATTTACCGAAGAAAGGCGGCCTTCGGGGTGCGCAGCTTCCAGAAGATGATGGAGTAACAAGAATCGAGAGTGTATTTTGTTACTTCGGAAAGAAAGAGAGGAACCATTTTGGATATTCGTGAATTTTCAGATAAAATTGCAGAAGCCACCAAAAATATGACTCCTGAGGAGAAGGCTTCTCTGATGAAGATGTTTGAGTCGGTTTCCGAGGAGATCGCAAAAGAGAATACGGGTAAGAAGGCAGAGGAATCTAAGAACCTCACAGACTTTCCGGCAGAGGGTACGGACATCCCGGACGGAATGACGAGAAGACTGAAACTGTTAAAGGAGAACTACTTAAAGCAGAAGCCGTCGATCACGACCTACCGCGCAAGAGCAATCACCAAGATTGCAAAAGAGAATCCGGGAATGCCGAAGATCGAGCTGAGAGGAAAATGCTTCCGCTATTGCTGTGAGACTGCTCCGCTTGTCATTCAGGACAACGAGCTGATCGTCGGCGCACCGTGTGGCGCACCGAGAGCAGGCGCATTCTCCCCGGATATCGCATGGCGCTGGATGGTGGACGAGATCGACACGATTGGCACAAGACCGCAGGATCCGTTCTACATCTCCGAGGAAGACAAGAAGGTTATGCGCGAGGAGCTTTTCCCGTTCTGGCAGGGCAAATCCGTAGATGAGTACTGTGAGGATCAGTACCGCGAGGCTGGCGTTTGGGAGCTGTCCGGTGAGTCCTTCGTATCCGACTGTTCCTACCACGCAATCAACGGTGGTGGAGATTCCAACCCGGGTTACGATGTCATCCTGATGAAGAAGGGCATGATCGACATCCAGAATGAAGCAAAGGAGCATTTGGCACAGCTTCACTACGACAACCCGGAGGACATTGATAAGATCTACTTCTACAAGTCCGTGATCGATACGACTGAGGGCGTTATGATCTATGCGAGAAGAATGTCCGAGTACGCAAAGGAACTGGCCGAGAAGGAGACCGATCCGAAGAGAAAGGCAGAGCTGTACAAGATCTCTGAGGTCAATGCAAAAGTTCCGGCACACAAACCGGAGACCTTCTGGGAGGCAATTCAGGCAGTTTGGACGATCGAGTCCCTGCTCGTTGTCGAGGAGAATCAGACTGGTATGTCAATCGGTCGTGTAGACCAGTACATGTATCCGTTCTACAAGGCAGACATTGAGACCGGCCGTATGAACAACTTCCAGGCATTTGAGCTTGCGGGCTGTATGCTGATCAAGATGTCTGAGATGATGTGGATCACGAGTGAGGGTGGTTCCAAGTTCTTTGCAGGTTATCAGCCGTTCGTCAACATGTGTGTCGGCGGTGTGACAAGATCCGGTCACGATGCAACGAACGATCTGACCTACCTGCTGATGGATGCTGTCCGTCATGTAAAGATTTACCAGCCGTCTCTGGCTTGCCGTATCCACAACAAGTCCCCGCGCCGTTATCTGAAGAAGATCGTTGACGTTGTCCGCGCAGGAATGGGATTCCCGGCATGTCACTTCGATGACACCCACATCAAGATGATGCTTGCAAAGGGTGTTTCGATCGAGGATGCAAGAGATTACTGTCTGATGGGATGTGTAGAGCCTCAGAAGGCAGGTCGTCTGTATCAGTGGACTTCCACCGCTTACACCCAGTGGCCGATCTGTATCGAGCTTGTCTTGAATCACGGTGTTCCGCTGTGGTATGGCAAGCAGGTTTGCCCGGATATGGGAGACTTAAGCCGGTTCAAGACCTACGAGCAGTTTGAAGAGGCTGTCAAGGAAGAGATTAAGTACATCACAAAATGGACCGACGTTGCAACCGTAATCTCCCAGAGAGTACACCGCGATCTCGCTCCGAAACCACTGATGTCCATCATGTACGAGGGATGTATGGAGCACGGAAAGGATGTTTCCGCAGGTGGAGCCATGTACAACTTCGGACCGGGCGTTGTCTGGTCAGGACTTGCAACCTACGCAGACTCAATGGCAGCGATCAAGAAGCTCGTATTTGATGACAAGAAGTACACGCTGGAAGAACTCAATGATGCACTGAAGGCAGACTTTGTCGGCTACGAGCAGGTTCGCACCGACTGCCTGAATGCTCCGAAGTACGGAAATGATGATGATTACGCCGATAACATCGCAGCAGATCTGATCAACTTCACCGAGCATGAGCACAGAAAGTACAAGACTCTGTACTCCGTACTGAGCCATGGTACTTTGTCCATCTCCAACAACACCCCGTTCGGTCAGATGACAGGTGCTTCCGCAAATGGCCGTCACGCCTGGATGCCTCTGTCCGATGGAATCAGCCCGACCCAGGGTGCAGACTTCAAGGGTCCGACCGCGATCATCAAGTCGGTTTCCAAGATGTCGAACGACAACATGAATATCGGTATGGTACATAACTTCAAGATCATGGCTGGTCTTCTGGATACCCCGGAGGGCGAGGAGAGCCTGATCACGCTTTTAAGAACGGCCTGCATGTTCGGAAACGGCGAGATGCAGTTCAACTACCTCGACAACAAGACCCTGATCGAGGCTCAGAAGCACCCGGAGCAGTACCGCGACCTGATCGTCCGCGTAGCAGGATACAGCGCATTCTTCGTAGAGCTGTGTAAGGATGTACAGGATGAGATCATCAGTCGTACGATGCTGACTCATTTCTAAAATTTTCGTAACTATTCAGTACCTTCATAGTTACGAGCAAAAATCCATTCCAGATCGGCTACGCCGATGGGATTTTTGCCTTCTAACCTATGTTTTCTTACGGTCAGCGCAGCAAGTGCGCAGACCTACTGAACAGTTACAAATTTTCATCGAGTGCTCTGTCTGGCGGATGAGAGGAAACCCGATAACCGTTTTTTTCAGATAAGTCGTCAGACAGAGAATGATGAGAAAGAAAAAGGAGAGAAAGCATGGAGAGAAAAGCTCTGATCTTTAATGTACAGAAATATAACATGTACGACGGACCGGGAATCCGGACGATCGTATTCTTCAAGGGATGTCCGCTCCGCTGTAAATGGTGTGCGAACCCGGAAGGTCTGGTGCGAAAGCATCAGGTCATGTTGAAAAAAAACTCCTGCGCAAACTGCGGTGCCTGCGTGGGGGTCTGTCCGCAGAACATTCATGTGATCGATCCGGAGACCGGACTTCATCGGATTCGCCGGGATATTGACTGCATTGGCTGTCGGAAATGTAAGAGTGTCTGTCCGCAGACGGCACTTGAGATCACCGGTGAGACGAAGACGATCTCAGAGCTTCTGAAACTCGTCGAGGAGGATGCGGCATTTTACAGCATGTCGGGAGGAGGTGTGACGCTCAGCGGTGGAGAGTGTACCTCTCAGCCGGAGGCAGCGAGAGATCTTCTGATGGCATGCAAGGGAGAGGGCATCAACACCGCAATCGAGACCTGCGGTCACATCAAGACCGAGAAACTGCTTGAGATTGCACAATATGTTGATCTGTTCCTCTTTGACATCAAGCACATGGATCCGAAGCGTCACAACGAGTTGACCGGAATCGGAAATGAGCAGATTCTGAAAAACTTGAAGGAGCTTTTGAAACGTCGCTACCGCGTGAAGGTGCGAATGCCAATGTTAAAGGGAATCAATGACAGCAAGGAGGAGATCGATCAGGTCATAAAGTTCCTTCTGCCATATCGGGATGATCCAAACTTCGAGGGAGTTGACCTTCTTCCCTATCACAAGATGGGCGTGGGAAAATACAGTCAGCTCGACATTCCCTACCAGATTGAGGACGATCCGAGCCTGAGCCAGGAGGATCTTGACCGGATTGAGGGCTGGATGAAGGAGTACCAGTTTCCTGTGACGGTTGTCAGACACTGAGAGATTGAGATTTTGGGAGGAGAGTCAAGTGGAGAAAACATGGATGCCGACGAGCCGGGTCGTGGAGGAATCCGTTCCCGGCAAGCAGGTTACGATCGCTCATGTGATCGCTTCTCCGGTTCCTGAGATCTATGAATGTCTGGGAATTGAGGGCAGAGGGGCAATCGGAATTCTGACCATCTCTCCTTACGAGACGGCGATGATTGCGGCAGATCTTGCCTCAAAAGCGTCGGATGTGGAAATTGGATTTCTCGACCGTTTTACCGGTTCGGTGGTGATTTCCGGAGATGTCGAGAGTGTGGATGTGGCGCTTCACGCAGTCACGGAGACACTTGAGAGGGTCTTGGGCTTCACCGTTGCCGAGATTACGAGAACATGAGAAAAAAACGAGTTATGATTGTCGGGGCAGGAAGAAGCGGAAAGACAACGCTCGCCTCCTTTCTTGAGGGTGGTGGGGCGATCCGCAGAATCCCCAACATGGTTTACCGCTCTGTGACGCTTGACACTCCGGGACCTTATCTTGAGAGTCCGTGGATGCACCAGCATCTGATTGCATCGGCACAGGATGCCTGCTGTATCGCGATGCTTGCATCTGCGACAGAGAAGAGTTTTACCTATCCCCCGGAATTTGCAAAAGCCTTTCGGGTTCCGATCTTCGGAGTCATCACAAAAGGCGATCTTTCGGAGGCGGACATCGAGATGGCAAGACAGGATCTTATGCAGGCGGGAGTGGTTCCTCCCTACTACGAGATCAACGGGCAGGACCCGGAGAGCATGAGAGCATTAAAAGAAATTTTGTTATCCTATTTATTATAATGATTTATAACGATTCAAACGAATACTGGAAGAAAGGAGGGACAGAAGATGGGACAGTTTTTGATGAGTACCCGTGTATATATGGGAGAATCCTCAATGGAAGAGGTGAAGGGACTCGGCGTTCACAGAGCGTATATCATCTGTGATCCGTTCATGGAAAAATGCGGAAGAGCCGGAGAGCTTGCAAGACTTCTCGCTGAGGCGGGAGCCACAACCGAGATCTTTTCCAAGGTTGTTCCGGACCCGTCGATCGAGGTAGTCACGATGGCGATTCAGGGAATGACGGCGTTAAAGCCGGATGCCGTCCTTGCACTCGGCGGTGGTTCCGCGATCGATACGGCAAAGGCAGCAAGCCATCTGTATGCGTCGATGAATGGCGGAGAGAAGCCGATGCTGATTGCCGTTCCGACAACGAGCGGAACAGGAAGCGAGGTGACCTCCTTCGCGGTGATCTCTGATACGCAGGCGAAAGTAAAATACGCGCTTGTCGATCAGGCACTCGTCCCGGATGTCGCACTGCTTGACCCGAACCTGACGGCATCCGTTCCACCGTCCATCACGGCAGACACGGGAATGGATGTGCTGACACATGGTCTTGAGGCGTACGTCTCCACGAAGGCAGACGATTTCACCGATGCCTGTGCAGAGAAGGCAATCAAACTTGTCTGGGAGTATCTTGAGCGCGCCGTTGCAGACGGATCTGATATGGAAGCGAGAGAGCACATGCACAATGCCTCCTGCCTGGCAGGAATCGCATTCAGCAACGCTTCGCTTGGCGTTTGCCACAGCATGGCACATGCACTTGGAGCCCATTTTCACATTCCGCACGGAAGAGCGAACGCCCTTCTGCTGACTCATGTGATCGGCTACAATGCAGGACTTGAGCTTGTAGAGGACACGGAGACACTTCTTCGCTATGAGAAGATTGCAAACATGCTTGGAATCGGAGGCGGAACACCGAAAGCTGCGGTTTACGGTCTGATTCGTCAGATCAAGAACCTGATGCAGAGAATCCACATTCCGGCATATGTGACCGATCTCAACGTAGACCGCGAGGCATTTGAGAGTGCAATCCCGGAGATGGCAAAGCGTGCGATGGAAGATAACTGTACGGCAACGAATCCGAGAACCCCGGCTTTATCAGAGTTTGAGAACCTTTACAAGAATCTCTGCAAAGGGGGACCTGTATGAGATTTATCACCGAGGAAGATTTGAGAGCGCGTTATAAAAATGAGCACTTTACGTCTTACCGGCTGGAACCCGGAACCCGGTTGACCCCGGGAGCGAGACAGTATTTGAGCGACCTCGGAATCCGGATGCCGGAAGAAGAACAGGGATATAAGAAACGATTTTTTACAAGTTTTACAAGTGAGAAGAAGACCGGGCAGAAAGCGACGGACGAGAAGAAGATGGAGCAGAGTGCTTTGAAAACTCAGGAAAGTGCCGTGGCAGGTGCAGAGACGGGGACATCTGGAACGAGTTTTACAAGTCCCTGTGTGGACGGATCGCAGGAATGGCGGTACGGACTCAAAAGCATGCAGGCAAGATTTCTCGAGACAGGAATCGATCTTCTTGCGATGGATGTGCTGATCGCACAGGAAATCTTCGAGCTTGAGCGGATTCTCTCCGAGATCGGAAGAGACGAAGCGGAAAAAGAAAAAGCAGGAATTGGCTGGGAGGATGAAAAGAAGATCTGCCGGACGTGCAGTGGAATCTCAGCGGAGCGGGCAGGAGAGGCGATGCCGGACTGCTTTGAGGTGACAGGATTTCATGCCCAGTCACCGAGGGGGAGAGAGATTGTCAAACTTCACATTCTGCGCTGTGCGCTGAGGGAGTTTGCGATCCGTCTGCCAGATGAGAAAAAGAGGACAGCCAATCAGGTAATCAACAGGCTGTCACAGATGATATGCCAGACATTTGGAGGAAAAATATGTCAGAAGAATTAGCATTTGCAGAGTGTGACCGTCTGGTGCGGGACTTTGAAAAGGTGGTAAAAAAGCCGATAAAAAAGAAATCTTCTATTTATTATACCGGCGTGGATCTCGGAACAGCCTGTGTGGTACTCGCCGTTCTGGATGAAAACCGCCGTCCTGTGGCGGGTGCTTACCGGTATGCAGATGTGGTGAAGGACGGCATGGTTGTCGACTACATCGGTGCGATCCGCTTAGTGCGCGAGATGAAGGAGGAACTCGAGGAGAAACTCGGAACCGAACTCATCTATGCGGCAGCGGCGATTCCTCCGGGAACTGATGCACTTGATGGAGGAGCAATCAAGAATGTCGTACAGGGAGCGGGATTTGAGATCACAGCCCTGCTCGATGAGCCGACCGCAGCCAACCAGATTCTGAAGATCAAAAATGGCGCTGTCGTCGACATCGGAGGCGGAACAACCGGAATTTCCATCCTCAGGGACGGGAAGGTTGTGAACGTCGACGATGAGGCGACAGGTGGAACGCATTTTTCCCTGGTTCTGGCAGGGGCGTACAAACTTCCTTTTTCAGAGGCGGAGATCTACAAGAGAAATCCGAAAAATCACAAGGAGATTCTTCCGGTCTTAAAGCCGGTCATTGAGAAGGTGGCATCAATCATCAGCCGTCAGGTACAGGGCTATGAGATTCATGGTCTCTACCTCGTCGGCGGAACCTGCTGTCTGTCCGGAATCGAGACGGTGATTGAGAAAAAGACCGGAATCCCGACATACAAGCCGGAGAATCCGATGTTTGTAACCCCGCTTGGAATTGCAATGAGCTGTACCGATCAGGAAATGGAGTGAGAACCGTATGGAGTACCGGATCATCAAATCGCCCGGTCAGGGCACCTTGGAAATTCTCTCGAGGAGAAAGGGAAGCGGAATGGCAAAATCGCTTGAGTGCGTGGATGCCATCGGACTTGTTCAGGGAAGACTGATCGACATGGTCTGTGCGGCGGATGTGGCGGAAAAAGCCGTGGGCGTGACCGTGGAGGATATTCGCGGAAATTGCCCCCAGAGTATGATTATGCTTGCGATCTTTGGAGATACCGCTTCGGTGGAAGCGGCAATCGAGGAGATCCGCAGACGGGAGAAGGAGGGCCGGGAGGAATGGTAACGGCGAGACTGATAGACAACATCTGGGCGACGCGAAAGGCGGAAGCCTTGAACGGATGCAAGCTGATGTTAGCCGAGATGATCGGCGGAACGAGAGCCGGAGAGCGACTTGTCGTCGTCGATATGATCGGTGCCGGAATCGGAGACCGGGTCCTCGTGACAACCGGATCATCCGCGAGACGCATGATGGAGAATGATGAGAGTCCGGTCGATGCGGTGGTAACAGGAATTATCGATGAGGACTGTACCTTTGAAGAATAATTCTTTAGAGAGTGAATCTTTGAAAAATAAATCCTAAAAGGGCAGGGAGATAGATGGAGAGGAGTGAAGTCATGAAGCGTCTGATTTGCGCCGGAGATATTGAGGCTCTGAGCAATGAGGGAAAAAAGGTCTGTGTGGTAGGACCGCAGACGATTGTGACACCGGCAGCACGGGATGCGGCAGATACATTTGGCATTACCTTCTGTGATGAGGAACCGAAGGCAGAGCCGGTAAAGGCAGTTTCATCTGAGAAGGCGCCGGCAGAGATCTGTGGGGCAGATGGAATTACGAGCGATCAGATCTACCAGATGCTGAAAGTTTTGATGGATAAGGGGTTACTTGGAGAGCTGTTAAAGTGCTGTAACAACAAGCTGTATGAGTCCGAGTCCCATGCGAATGGATTGAAAGTCGTTCGCGGAAAGACTGTCAAGATGGATGTATTTGATACCGGAGATCCGAATGCGACCGCTTACTATCAGGAGCTGGTGAGCAAGGAGGAATCTCACATGAGTGCGGGCTTCCTTGTGATCGATCACTCAGAGTTTGCCTGGGAGCTGACGTATGAAGAGATTGACTATGTAATAGAAGGAACTCTGACGGTCACGATTGACGGAAAGAAATATACGGCAAATGCCGGTGATGTTCTCTTTGTTCCGTCCGGATCAAAGGTGGTCTGGGGATCTCCGGACAAGGCGAGAGTCTTCTATTCCACGTACCCGGCAAACTGGGCAGATCTTCTGTAAGGAGGATGTAGCACATGCAGGCACTTGGAATGATTGAGACGAGAGGTCTGGTTCCGGCGATTGAGGCGCTTGATGCGATGCTCAAGAGTGCGGATGTGACTCTTGTGGAAAAGACGATAATCGGAGGCGGTCTCGTGACAATCACGGTGACTGGCGATGTATCGGCGGTTCATTCAGCAGTCGATGCCGGTACGGCATCGGTGGAGCGTTTCGGGGAGGGACATCTGGTGACAAGTCACATCATTGCACGACCGCATGAGGAAGTGACAGGGATGTTCGATCCGAGAGATCCGTCTGATCCTTCCGATGATCAGGAAGAAACCGCAGAAGCAGAAGTCAAATTTGAGGGCTTAGAGAATCTGGGAGAGTTAAAAAACTTGGCGAGCTCGGAAACTTCAGAAAATTTAGAAGGTTCTGAGGAGACAGAAGAGAAAACAGAAGATTTTAAGCCATCAAAGGCAGATGAACCGGGAACGGAGAGTGATTCGGAAGAGAAACCCGCTCCAGAGCGAAAAAATGGGGAGCTGAGCCGGGAGTACTGTGATTGGCTCGTGAAGGAGGAAGGCAAAGGGGCACTTCTCTCGGAGCTTGAAAGGACCCATGTGACAAAACTTCGCAGTCTGGCAAGAAATTACCCGGAGCTTGGAATCGCGGGCAGAGAGATCTCGAGAGCGAACAAGTCAAAGCTGATGGAAGAGCTGAGACAGTGGTATCAGATATAGTGGTATCAGATATAGTGATATCAGATATAGAATCTCTTAACGGGGATTTGTGATAGAAAATGTGAGAGGAAAGGATAAAACAATGGAAAATTTTGATCTGGATTTGCGTTCCGTTCAGGAAGCAAGAAATCTGGCGCGTCAGGGTGCTGAGGCAGCAAAAAAGATGGCATGTATGACAGCAGAGCAGATTGACAAGATTCTGCGCAGTATGATTGAGGCAGCAGAGGAGCACGCTTCCTGTCTGGCTAAGATGGCAGTGGAAGAGACTGGATTTGGAAAGGTTCTCGATAAGACTTACAAGAACCATGCAGCATCCACCCTGCTTTACGAGGATATCCGAGACATGAAGACCGTCGGAATTCTCTCAGAGGATAAGGCGAGAGGAATTCTTGAGGTTGCAGCACCGGCTGGACTGATCATGGGAATCGTTCCGTCCACGAATCCGACTTCCACGGTTATCTATAAGTCGATGATCGCGATCAAGGCAGGAAATGCGATTGTCTTCTCCCCGCATCCGTCTGCTGCAAAATGTACTCTGCGCGCAGCAGAGCTGATGAAGGAGGCTGCTTTGAAGGCAGGCGCTCCGGAGGGCGTGATCGGATGTATCTCCACCCCGACGATGGCAGCAACGAACGAGCTGATGTACTGCAAGGAAGTGGCTCTGATCATCGCAACCGGTGGTCCGGGTATGGTAAAGGCAGCTTACTCCGCAGGAAAGCCGGCAATCGGTGTTGGAGCAGGAAACTCTCCGGCATACATCGAGAGAACGGCTGATGTGAAGTCTGCCGTATCCGCAATCATGGCGAGCAAGACCTTTGATAACGGTACGATCTGTGCTTCCGAGCAGTCGATCATCTGTGAGGAGTGCAACCACGACGAGGTTGTCGCAGAGCTTCAGCGTCAGGGAGCATACTTCATGACCCGTGAGGAGACCGAGAAGGTTTGCCGTCTGCTGTTCAAGAACGGAGGTCATGCAATGAACGCAAAGTTTGTTGGACGTACCCCGCAGGTAATCGCACAGGCGGCAGGGATCAGCGTTCCGGAGACTGCAAAGGTTCTGATCGGTGGACAGGACGGCGTTGGCGACGGTTACCCGCTCTCCTATGAAAAGCTGACAACGGTTCTCGCATTCTACACCGTAAAGGACTGGCAGGAGGCTTGCCATTTGAGCATGGATCTGTTACAGAATGGTATCGGTCACACGATGAGCATTCACACGAAGGATGACGAGATTGTCCGCAAGTTCGCTGTAAAACCGGCATCCAGAATTCTGGTCAACACCGGTGGAAGCATGGGTGGAACCGGAATCAGCACCGGATTGAATGTAGCCTTCACTCTGGGTTGCGGTACCTGTGGCGGAAGCTCTGTTTCCGAGAATGTCAGCCCGTTAAATCTGATCAACATCAAGAAAGTCGCATACGGACTGAAGAACTGCGCAACTCTGATCGAGGATGACCGCACCTTCCATCATCCGGAGGTAACCGGAAACACGGCAACTGCATCGGTATCCTGCTGTGAGACCACATCTGCACCGGCAACCTCATCCTGTGCACATGAGTTCAGCCCGGCAGATATTGTCGCATCCTTTGAGAAGAAGCAGAGCCACTGCGCAGGCAGTTGCGGAGCTTCTGTGGAGCAGACCGTGACCAGCCAGAACCAGTTGGAGCAGGCAAGTGCCGGATTCACAGACGATGCTCATCTGGCAGATCTTGTTCGTCAGCTGATCTCCTCTATGAATAAATAAGGAAATAAGCAAGAAAGAAAAAATACAGGGAGGAAGTCATCCATGGATCAGTGCGAAGCACTTATGAAACTTATTATGGAAGCAGTCAGGAATGGCACAGACGCGAAGACGGCTTCCGAGGAAAAGCCGGAGAGCGGAGCAATCACGGTCGGCGTTTCCAACCGTCATGTCCATCTCTCTGACGGAGATCTCGAGAAGCTCTTCGGCGCAGGATATGAGCTGACAAAGCTCAAGGATCTCTCCCAGCCGGGACAGTTCGCCTGCAAGGAGACGGTGACCGTGTGTGGACCGAAGGGAGCAATCGAGAAAGTCCGGATTCTTGGACCTGTCCGCAAGGCAAGTCAGATAGAGATTCTTGCAGGAGATTGCTTCAAACTTGGAGTTAAGGCTCCGGTGAAGCTCTCCGGCGATCTTGAGGGAACTCCGGGAATCACCCTTGTCGGACCGAAGGGCTCGGTTCAGACGAAAAACGGTGTGATGATCGCACAGCGCCATATTCACATGTTGCCGTCCGACGCAGAGCGTTTCGGTGTGCATGATGGAGAGAGCGTCTGCCTTGAGGTGGACGGAGTGCGCGGAGGTATTCTGAAAAATACGGTGATCCGTGTAACGGATCAGTCCGGACTGGAATGTCATCTGGATATGGAAGAGGCAAATGCAATGGGACTTGGCTCTTCTTCAACCGTCAGAATTGTGCGCTAAAAAATGTTTGTTTTATTACAAATATGAAACAATAAAATTTGAAAGAAAATCAGGAGGAAACAAAGATGAAGTACGATGCACTGGGAATGATCGAGACAAAGGGACTGGTAGGATCTATTGAGGCAGCTGATGCAATGGTAAAGGCAGCAAACGTAACCCTGATCGGCAAAGAGTTTGTCGGTGGTGGTCTGGTAACCGTTATGGTTCGCGGTGATGTAGGAGCAGTAAAGGCAGCAACCGATGCAGGCGCAGCAGCAGCTCAGAGAGTTGGCGAGCTGGTTTCCGTACATGTCATTCCGCGTCCGCACGCAGAGGTAGAGACCATTCTTCCGCATGTAAGCGAGAACTAATCTCTCCAATACAAAGACACTAATACGCGAAAACGTTTCGTTTCTGTGACAAATAAAATCTCATATAAACTAAAAAACAATTCCTTCAACCAATCTATATATTTTTAACTGACGTGATGTCAAACTAATCAAACACTGCTATGTAAAAATTGACTGAAAAGAGACAGGTGCTTCCCCACAAACGAGCATCTGTCTCTTTTTGTTGCTGTTTGCGCAATGCGTGAACAGCAACGAATAAAATGGTACAAGTACAATTCTGACTGAAATTGACACTGGTATTTCTTCTTATAAAATGCTACAATAAAAACGTTGTGCAGAAAAATTGCGCAAAACGATAAGTGCCTGATTGAAATCAGATCATGGGTCGGTTATGAGTTAATCAAGAGTTAATCACGAGGCAAGTCATGAGCGAAATCTTCTTGAACCTTGACTTGACGATCGACTTGATTTTTGGAAAATCAGGATAGATATGGGAAGAGAGGGAAATTTATGAGTCTGGAAAAAGTGTTTCATCTCAAAGAGAATCACACGGATGTAAAGACCGAGGTTCTGGCGGGTGTCACCACGTTCATGACGATGGCGTACATTCTGGCGGTCAATCCGAGCATTCTGAGTGCAGCAGGAATGGACAGCGGAGCGGTGTTCACTGCGACAGCAGTGTCTGCCCTGCTCGGAACTCTCTGTATGGCGCTGATGGCGAACTATCCGTTTGTTCTTGCGCCGGGAATGGGTCTGAATGCCTATTTTGCCTACACAGTTGTTTTGCAGATGGGATACAGCTGGGAGATGGCTCTGACCGCAGTCTTTGCGGAGGGTATTATTTTCATCATTCTGTCTCTGACAAATGTGCGTGAGCGGATTTTCAATGCGATTCCGATGAACCTCAAACATTCGGTATCTGCAGGAATCGGTATCTACATCGCATTTATCGGCATGCAGAATGCAAAGATTGTTGTGGACAGCACGACGCTGGTATCTTTCTATTCGTTTAAGGCATCCGTTCAGAACGGAACGTTCTCGAGCGAGGGAATCACCGTGCTTCTTGCGCTGATCGGCATCCTCATCAGTGCGATTCTTCTGGTTAAGCAGGTAAAGGGAAACATTCTCTGGGGAATTCTGATCACCTGGATTCTCGGAATCATCTGCCAGCTGACCGGAATCTATCAGGTCAATCCGGATGCAGGCGCATACAGTCTTCTGCCGGATTTCTCAAACGGAATTGCGATTCCGAGCATGGCACCGACATTCATGAAGCTCGATTTCAGCAAGGTGTTCTCTCTGGACTTCTTTGCAATCGTGTTCGCATTTCTGTTTGTCGATCTGTTTGATACGCTTGGAACCCTGATCGGAGTGGCATCAAAGGCAGATATGCTTGATAAGGAAGGTCGCCTTCCGAAGATTCGCGGAGCTCTGCTCTCGGATGCACTTGCAACGACCGCAGGTGCAATCTTTGGTACTTCCACGGTAACGACCTTCGTGGAGAGTGCTTCCGGAGTTGCAGAGGGAGGACGCACCGGTCTGACAGCGACTGTCGCAGGAATCCTGTTTGGATTGTCCCTGTTCTTATCTCCGATCTTTCTTGCAATTCCGTCATTTGCGACGGCACCGGCACTGATCGTCGTGGGATTCTTAATGATTTCTTCGATGCTGAAGGTGAACTTTGACGATTACACCGAGGCGATTCCGGCATACATCGGTGTCATTGCAATGCCGTTTATGTACAGCATTTCCGAGGGTATCGCAATGGGAATCATTTCCTATGTTGTGATCAATGTGGTCTGCGGAAAGGCAAAAGAGAAGAAGATCAGTCCACTGCTGTATGTTCTTGCAGTGCTTTTTGTGCTGAAATACATCATGCTGTAAACCAGATAAGATTCTTTTATCAAAAAACTGTTAAAATTAAGTGCGTATGTGTGAAAATACAGAAAAGAATCCCCAAGTTCTAAAAAAATAAGGAATTGATTCTGCGGGATTGACAGAGCGAAAAAGGAAGCATATAATCCGTAACCAAGCAGAGAGGCTGAAGGAAATGAGACCGGCCGCTCTGCTTTTTCTTTTTTACAAAAAGGGAATGAGGAGGAAAAATCTATGTATTCATCTGTTGACGTCATCTGGACCCTGATCGGCGCTGCACTCGTCTTTTTCATGCAGGCAGGGTTCGCACTTTGTGAAGCGGGCATGACCCGTGCAAAGAACACCGGAAACATTATCATGAAGAACCTGATGGACTTCTGTATCGGTACTCCGGCGTATTGGTTTGTAGGATTTGGCATTATGTTTGGCGGTTCCGGCGCACTGATCGGCGGTTTCGATCCGTTCATCCGCGGAACCTATGATTTTGGAACGCTTCCAACTCTCTGTTATGTGATTTTCCAGACAGTCTTCTGTGCAACCGCAGCGACGATTGTTTCCGGCTCGATGGCAGAGCGCACGAACTTCAAGGCATACTGTGTATACAGTGGTTTGATTTCCCTGATCGTCTATCCGATCTCCGGACACTGGATCTGGGGCGGTGGCTGGCTCTCCTCACTCGGTTTCCACGATTTTGCAGGAAGCACAGCGGTACATATGGTCGGAGGTGTCTCAGCATGTATTGGAGCAAGAATCCTTGGACCGAGAATCGGAAAGTATGACAAGAGCGGAAAGGCACATGCAATCCCGGGTCACAACCTGATGGCAGCGGCTCTTGGAGTCTTCATTCTCTGGTTCTGCTGGTTTGGTTTCAACGGTGCAAGTACCGTGGCAATGAGCACGGATGCAGATATGATCTCTGCAAGCCGGATTTTCATGAACACGAACATGTCCGCAGCAGTTGCAACCTGCACCGTTATGATCTTTACCTGGCTTCGCTACAAGAAACCGGATGTCTCGATGTCCTTAAATGGTTCCCTTGCAGGTCTTGTCGCAGTGACCGCAGGTTGTGATATGGTGACAACGACGGGTGCATTCTTCATCGGTCTGATCGCCGGCATCCTTCTTGTTCTCTCTGTTGAGTTCTTTGACAATGTGGCAAAAATTGACGATCCGGTCGGCGCAATCTCCGTTCACGGTGTCTGCGGTGCAACCGGAACGATTCTGACCGGTCTGTTTGCACAGGACGGTGGTGTATTCTACGGCGGTGGTTTTCATTTCTTCGGCGTACAGGTTCTCGGAGTTGTATCCGTTATGCTTTGGGTAATCGTGATGATGACGATCATCTTCAAGGTGATTGACAAGTTCATCGGTCTTCGTGTTCCGTCTGAGGTCGAGATCGAAGGTCTTGACTACCATGAGCATGGTCTTGTCAGTGCCTATGCAGGATTCAACCTGTCTGAGGTTTCCACCGGTATGGAAGTCAATGAGAATACCGATCTCGGCGAGTCTGATTACGAGAAGGCAAGCGAGAAGCAGAAGGCAGTTTCCGTTCCGGTGACGACGACGAGATCAGCAGGTGGAGCAGGAACTGGAATGTACAAGGTTTCAATCATCGCAAAATATGCGAAATATGAGGCACTGAAGAGTGCCCTCAATGAGCTCGGTGTAACCGGAATGACCGTGACACAGGTTATGGGATGTGGAATCCAGAAAGGTATCGGCGAGCGTTACCGTGGTGTTGAGATGGATGTGACGGTTCTGCCGAAGATGAAGGTTGAGGTTATTGTCGGAAGCATCCCGGTTGAGAAAGTCATTGAGACTGCAAAGAAGGTGCTCTACACCGGTCATATCGGAGACGGAAAGATCTTTGTCTATGAGGTTATGAAGGTTGTCAAAGTCCGTACCGGCGAGGAGGATTTCCAGGCACTCAACGATGTCGAGTAAAAATGAAAAAACTGCGAGAGTCGACTTGAAATAAAGTACAGTTGCTCTCTTTTTGATTCCGATGTATAATAAGGACTATGTGATGTGATTGATAAAAACATAAGAAGTAGTTTTTGATACCATATCACAAAAAAGATCATTCCCCGGGGTTCCGGTCAGGCTTACATATCTGACTGGAATCCCGGGTATACTGATTTCAGGTGATAATTGGAAAGAGAGGGCGATTTCATGTATTATTCGAGTGGAAACTATGAGGCGTTTGCCCGTCCGGTGAAGCCGGAGGGAGTGGATAGAAAGTCGGCATATCTGATCGGATCAGGACTGGCAAGTCTGGCAAGTGCCTGCTTTCTTGTCAGAGACGGACAGATGAAGGGCGAGAGAATTCACATTTTAGAGAAAGATCCGGTCGCAGGTGGCGCGTGTGACGGTTTGCTGTTTGAGGATCTCGGCTATGTGATGCGAGGCGGACGCGAGATGGACAATCACTTTGAATGTATGTGGGATCTGTTCCGCTCGATTCCGTCGATTGAGACCGAGGGAGTCAGCGTGCTTGACGAGTACTACTGGTTAAATAAACGCGATCCAAACTACTCGCTGATGCGTGCGACCGAGAAGAGAGGGCAGGACGCTCACACGGATGGAAAATTTGGTCTGTCCGATAAGGGCGCAAGAGAGATTTTGAAACTGTTCTTCACGCCGGATGAAGACCTTTATAATAAGAAGATAACGGATTTCTTTGACGATGAGGTGTTAAATTCCAATTTCTGGCTTTACTGGAGAACGATGTTTGCATTTGAGAATTGGCACAGTGCACTCGAAATGAAACTCTACCTGCGCCGATATGTGCACCACATCGGAGGACTGCCGGATTTCACTGCCCTGCGTTTCACGCGCTACAACCAGTATGAGTCGATGATTCTTCCGATGATTGAGTACTTGAAGAAATTCAACGTGCAGTTTCATTTCAACACGAAGGTGACCGATGTCCGCTTTGACATCAAGGATGGCAGAAAGCAGGCAAGGTCGATCACGGTTCTCGCGGATGGTGGAAAGAAGGAGATTGCGCTGAGTGCAGATGATCTGCTGTTTATCACCGATGGTGGCTGTGTCGAGAACTCGACACTCGGAAGCCAGAACCGTCCGGCAGAGTGGAAACCGGAACTCAAAGAGGGCAGTGGATGGGATATGTGGCGCAAGATTGCGTCCCAGGATCCGTCGTTCGGAAGACCGGACAAATTCTGCCACGATCCGGAGAAGACGAACTGGATGAGTGCAACGGTGACGACACTCGATGATAAGATTCCGCCGTATGTCCAGAAGATCTGCAAGCGCGATCCGTTTTCTGGAAATGTCGTGACTGGAGGAATTGTGACGGTCAAGGATTCCAACTGGCTTTTGAGCTGGACATTCAACCGTCAGCCACAGTTTCGGACTCAGCCGGAGGGACAGCTCGTCGGCTGGATCTACGGTCTGTTTACCGACAAGCCGGGCAACTTTGTCAAGAAGACGATGCGCGAGTGCACGGGTAAAGAGATCTGCATGGAGTGGCTTTACCACCTCGGTGTGCCGGAGACTCAGATCGAGGAACTCGCAGAGCACAGCGCAAACACGATCCCTTGCATGATGCCGTATATCACCGCCTTCTTTATGCCGCGCGAGAAGGGCGACCGCCCGCAGGTTGTGCCGGAGGGCAGTGTGAACTTCGCGTTTATCGGGCAGTTTGCCGAGACTGAGCGCGACACGATCTTCACGACCGAGTATTCAATCCGCACCGGAATGGAGGCGGTCTACACGCTCCTGAATGTCGACCGCGGAGTTCCGGAGGTCTGGGGCAGTGTCTTCGATCTGCGCTGTCTGCTGAATGCGACGACAAAATTGCGCGACGGCAAGAAGATCACCGACATGAATATGAATTTCATTGAAAAGATTGCACTGAAAGAGATGCTTAAGCGTCTCGACAAGACGGAGATCGGAAACCTGCTTAGAGAGTACGGCGTAATCTAATATAACTCAGAGTGGATGTCCCCCCCCTCTGAGTTATACGCTCCGCGTGGATGCGCAGTAATTCCGATGGGAAGATGTCAGCAAAGCTGACCAGAATTACGCGCCAAGTCTCCGCGAGCGTCGACTTGAACAATATATAATAGGACTTTTCGGGAGCTTTTATTTAAAATGAAAGGCTTTCGCTCAGAGATTTCTTTGCGCGCTCCTCACAGAAGCGCATGAAGGTGTCGAGTGCCCGGGAAGTCCTGTTTTTGTGGCAGGCAAAGCCGATTGTTCGCTTGTGGATCGGGGTATCGAGCTTGAGCTGGACGAGCCGTCCATTCTCCAAATCTTCCTGTACAAATTCTTTGATCACACTTCCGATTCCGAGACCGATTCGTGTGAACTCGATCAGAAGATCCATCGTTGTCACTTCGAGCAGGTTGTTTGCCGTGATGTGGTTGAGACTCATGTAGTCGTCAATGTAATGGCGGGTGATGTTGTTCTTGTCGAGAAGCATGATGTTGCCGACCTGAAAGACATCGGCATCCGCACCCTCGCGCAGACGCAGGTTCTCAAGGTATGTCGGAGAGGCGGCAAAGATGTCCTCGATGTCCATGACCGGCAGAACGTGGAGGTTTTTCTGGTGACGCTGGGGCTCTGCGATCAGACCGACATCGATCTGCTGTTGTTCGAGCATCGAGAGCGTGTGCGTTGTGGACTGGCTCTCGATCGTGATCTTGATGTGTGGGTAGCGTGCAATGAAATCCTTTAAATAGGAAACCATGATGAACCGGCAGAGCGTGTTGCTGACGCCGATGCGAATGTGTCCCATATTGAATTCCTTGATGCGCTTGAGCTCAAGTTCCCCGGCGGAGAGCTGTTCAAATGCGGCTTTCGTGTGTGCAAACAGAAGCGCACCCTCCTCCGTCAGCTGAACCCCGCGAGAGCCTCGCGTGAACAGCGTTGTCCCGAGAGAATCCTCGAGCTTGCTGATCGATTTGCTGATCGCAGGCTGGCTGATGTAGAGTTCCTTTGCGGCGCGCGAGATATTGCCCGCCGATGCAACTGCGTAAAAAATTCGATACTGAGATAAATTTTGATCCATGTAAATCTTTTAATCCTCTTCTAATATTTATAAATTTCCAAGTTTCATGATAGAATGAAACGATAATCATTTTATAACTGGCTGTTATGATAAATATGAGTATTATCTATTGTTATTATAGCAGTGAAAATGATATAATACAAACGATTATTGAGAAAAAAGATTGTGTCCGCAAAACGAGCCGGTATCATAGGACAGCGAGTTAGTCTTACTATGACAGTAAGTCGGTATGATTGAACTGGCAATCGGGCGCGGAGTACAGAGAAGACTTCAACAAAAAGGGTTAAAACGTTGAAGCACAAGGAGGAAGAGACAATGTCTGTGGGAAAAATTTTCAAATTTCACAACGACCTGGATACGGATCAGATTATCGCATCGCAGTATCTGTTACTGCCAAATATTGAGGAGATGAAGGTACATACGTTTGAATCCCTTGATCCGGATTTTCCGAAGAAGGCAAAACCGGGAGACTATGTAGTCGGAGGAGAGAACTTTGGCTGTGGTTCCTCGAGAGAGCAGGCACCGAGCGTTTTAAAGGCACTTGGAATTCAGGCAGTTGTGGCGAAATCTTTTGCACGGATTTTCTACCGGAATGCAATCAACATCGGACTTCCGGTTATCGTCTGCAAGGATCTTCCAGACGCTGTACAGACCGGGGATGAGATGGAGCTGTCCCTGACAGACGGAGTTGCAGTGGCAAACGGAGTGACTTATTCCTGCACGAAACTGCCGGAATACATGCAGAATATTTTGAGTCAGGGCGGATTGATTGCGTCTCTGAACAAGGAGGACTAAGATCATGGGAATGACAATCGCAGAAAAGATTATTGCTCTGGCAGCGGGTGTGCCGGAGGTAAAGGCAGGAGATATTCACACGGTCAATCTGGATCGCATGATGAGCAACGATGGAACGACCCATCTGACCGTCGATATGTATCACAATAAGTTAAAACATCCTCACATTGCAGATCCGAAGAAGATGGTCTTCATTGTCGATCACAATGTTCCGTCCGACAGCCCGAAGACCGCTGCATCCCAGAAGAAGATGCGCGACTTTGCGAGAGAGCACAACATTGATTTCTGGGAGGGAAAGGGTGTCTGCCATCAGATTATGATGGAGAATTATGTGCGTCCGGGCGAGCTGATCTTTGGCGCAGACAGTCATACCTGCACCTACGGTGCACTCGGTGCATTCGGTACCGGTGTCGGCTGTACCGACCTGCTCTATGGAATGGTAACCGGTACTTCCTGGGTACTTGTTCCGGAGACCGTAAAGTTTAATCTCGTCGGAAAACTGCCGGAGGGCGTTTACCCGAGAGATTTGATGCTGACGATCATCGGTGAGATCGGCGCAAACGGCGTGAATTACCAGGTGATGGAGTTTACCGGAGAGGGCACAAAGACGCTGAGTGTCAACGACCGTATGGTTCTGTGCAACCTCGCAGTTGAGGCAGGCGCAAAGACCGCGATCTTCCAGGCAGATGAGATTGCGTTAGAGTATTTGAGAGAGAGAGGCAGAGAGCCGAAGGCAGTCTTTGAGAGCGATCCGGATGCTGTCTATGCGAGAGAGTATACGTTTGATCTGTCGAAGATTCAGCCGGTTGCAGCACGCCCGGACTTTGTCGATGATGTCGTTCCGGCAAAGGAAGTCTGCGGAGTCCGCATCGATGAGGCCTTCCTTGGCTCCTGCAACAACGGACGTATCGACGATCTGCGCGTCGGCGCAAAGATCCTGAAAGGTCACAAGGTTTCCGATCATGTGAGATTCCTCGTTGTTCCGGCAAGCCAGGAAGTTTATCTTCAGGCGATGAAGGAAGGTCTGATCGAGATCTTCATGGAGAGCGGTGCAATCGTGATGAACCCGAACTGCAGTGTCTGCTGGGGAAGCTGTCAGGGTGTCATTGGAGAAAATGAGGTGCTGATCAGCACGGGTACGAGAAACTTCAAGGGTCGTGCAGGTCACCCAAGCTCCAAGGTTTACCTGGGATCTTCTGCAACCGTTACCGCTTCCGCAATCAAGGGTGAGATCTGCACCGCAGATCAGCTCTAAATGATTTATCAGGAGAGAAGAGAGAGGACAATAGAGAATATGGAACAGTTTACAGGTCGCGTCTGGGTTCTCGGAGATGACATCGATACGGATATCATCATCCCGACCGAGTATCTGGCATTAAAGACGATTGAAGATATGAAACAGTATGGATTTTCCCCACTGCGCCCGGAGCTTGCAGGTCAGATTCAGCCGGGAGACATCATTGTCGCAGGAAAGAACTTCGGTTGCGGTTCTTCGAGAGAGCAGGCACCGGAGGTTGTGAAGGCACTCGGAATTCGCTGCGTGATTGCGAAATCTTTCGCACGAATCTTTTTCCGCAACTCGATCAACAATGGTCTGCTTTTGATTGAACAGCCGGATCTTCACGACCATGTGAAGGAAGGCGACACGATCACCGTGACCGTCAATCAGGACGTTGACCACAATGGAGAGAAGTACCCGATCGCATCCCTGCCGGACAATCTGGTGGAGATTCTGAATGCGGGCGGTCTCGTCAAGGCAATGCAGAAGAGAAACGGTATTCACAAATAGGCACTTTTGGAACCGAGAGTGCCGTAAGATAACGTGAAACGGACTTTAAGATTGGGGAGAAAAAAAGATGGGACAGACAATTATTGAGAAGATCATCGCCCACAACATCGGCAGAGAGAGCGTAAAGCCGGGCGAGATCGTGACGGTCAATGTCGATCGTGTCATGCTCGACGACATCATGATGCCGTTTATCGTAAATAAATTTAACGAGATGGGATTTAAAAAAGTCTGGGACCCGGACAAGGTTGTGATGATCTACGATCACCTCGTTCCGGCAAGCCAGCAGGACGATGTGCGCCATTACAAAGTCGGCGATGCATTCGCAGAGAAGTATGGCATGAAGCATGTTCATCGCAGTGACGGTATCTGTCATCAGCTGATGACGGAAGCCGGATATGTAAAGCCGGGTGACGTTGTGTTCGGAACGGACAGCCACACGACGACTTACGGCTGTGTCGGCGCATTCTCAACCGGAATCGGATATACCGAGATGGCAGGTATTCTCGGAACCGGTACGCTCTGGGTCAAAGTCCCGGAGACGATCCGCGTGGAGATCAATGGAACCCTGCCGGAGAACGTGATGTCGAAGGATGTGATCCTTCGGATTATCGGAGACCTCGGCGCAGACGGTGCAACCTACCGTGCGCTTGAGTTTTCAGGTTCTGCGATCGAGAACATGACGGTTGCAAGCCGAATGACGATGGCAAATATGGCGATCGAGGCAGGTGCAAAGTGTGCAACCTTTACCCCGGATGAGAAGACCGCAGAGTACTGTGAGATCGAGTTAAATGATTTCCAGAAGAATTTAAAGGGTGACGCAGATGCCGTTTACTTAAAGACATTGAAGTATCAGGCAGAGGATTTCGTTCCGGTTATGGCATGCCCGTCTCAGGTCGATAAGATCCGCAATGTCACCGAGGTTGAGGGCACGGTGATCGATCAGGTCTTCCTCGGTTCCTGTACGAATGGTCGTCTCGAGGATCTTCGCTCCGCAGCTGAGGTGCTTGACGGAAAGAAAGTTGCTCCGTTTGTGAAGATGATCGTGACTCCGGCAAGCCGGAAAGTCTATGAGGAGGCACTGAGAGAGGGTATCCTTGAGAAACTGATCGAGGCAGGTGCGATTGTCACTCATCCGGGATGCGGTCTGTGCTGTGGACGTACCGGTGGTATCTTAAGCGACGGAGAGCGCGTGGTTGCAACGAACAACCGCAACTTCCTCGGAAGAATGGGAACCTCAAAGGTAGAGATCTACCTCGCTTCCCCGAAGACGGCGGCAGCCTGTGCAATCGCAGGAAAGATTGTAAATCCGTAAGCGGAATGACAGCAAAACGGAAAATGGCTTAAAGGATTTGATTTGGTTATGAAAGAAAAGAAAGACAAAAATAAGAAGGCAGAAAAGGTTGAGAAGACGAATGTGATGCGTCTTCTCGACTCCGCGGGAATTTCCTACGGTGTGAAATCCTACGAGGTCGATGAGAATGATCTGTCTGGCATTCATGTCGCTGATCAGCTTGGTCAGGATGTGGAGACTGTGTTTAAGACGCTTGTGCTCAAGGGGGAGAAGACGGGATACCTCGTCTGCTGTATCCCGGTCGCAGAGGAGTTGGATTTAAAGAAGGTCGCAAAAGTTGCAAAGGACAAGAAGGTGGAGATGATCCATGTGAAGGATCTGCTTCCGCTGACCGGTTATATCCGCGGGGGCTGTTCTCCGGTTGGAATGAAGAAAAAGTTCCCCACTTATATAGAAGAAACAGCTCAGCTTTTTGATGAGATTGCGGTCAGTGCCGGTCAGAGAGGCTTGCAGGTTCTCGTAAATCCGGAGGAGCTGCGCGCCTACACCGAGGCAGAATTTGTCAGTCTGGTGCAGGATTGATGAGAATTAATGAAAGTTTGAATCACAGATAGTTTACATAAAAAAGAGTCGAGGAATTTCGACTCTTTTTTTCTATCGTTATA